>NZ_JAHLPK010000005.1:0-244762 GCF_018917875.1 Acetanaerobacterium sp. MSJ-12
CACCGCCGCCCAGTTGGAGGAGACGGCGGCCCGGGTGGAGGCCCTGCGCCGCCGGGCGGAAGGGGCCCGCGCCGAGGAGGCGGCCTGCCGCGCCGCCCTGCCTGCCGCCCTGCAGGGGGTGCAGGACCTGCCCGCCCAGGACGCCGCCCTGAAAGATGAGCTCGCCCTGCTGGCGGCGGAGGAGCGGCGGTTGGCAGACCAGGTGGCGGCCTTTATCCCCCTGGACCAGCTGGCGGCCAAGGGGCTGGACACCCCTGCGGGCTGCGAGCTGGCCGCCTCCCGCCAACAGAGCCGGCGGGAGGCCCTGGAGGAGGAGCGGGGGCAGCTGGCGGACCTCCCCCTCCCCCATCAGTTGGAGGGGGAGGCCGCCGCGGCCGAAGCTGAGGCAAAGACCCTGGCCGAGCAGATCGCGGCCCGGCGGGACGCCTTTTCCCGGGCCCAGGAGCGGCAGGCCAGCCTGCAAAAGGCGGTGGACATCTACGCCGAGAGCGCCCGGGAGGCGGCTGCCGCCGCCGAGGCGGAAGAGGAGACGGCCCGCCAGAAGTTTGCCCGCCAGGGGCTGCGGGCCGACGCCCTGCCCCAGGGCGGGGAGGAGGAGATCCGCCGCCTGGAAGGGGAGATCGCCGCCTACCGGGAGCGGGGGGCCCAGTGGCGGGCCCGGCTGGAGGGATTGGCAGAGTACGAGGGAAAGACCCCCTGCGATCTGGAGGAGGCCGCCCGCCGGAGCGAACAGCTGGCCGCCGAGGAGGAGGCCCTAGAGCGGCAGCTGTCCGAGGGACAGGTCGCCCTGGCCCAGAACGGCGGTTGCAGGGAGGCCATTGCCGCCCTGCTGGCCCAGCGCGACCGCTGGGGCGAGGGCTACCGGGACGCGGTGGACCTCTACCGGGTGGCCAGCGGCCAGAACGCCAAGAAGCTCTCCTTCGAGCGGTACGTCCTCTCGGCCTATTTCGACCAGGTGGTGCGGGCGGCCAACCGCCGCTTTGCGGGGATGACCGAGGGCAAGTACACCCTGCTGCGGCGCACCGAGCGGGAGAAGGGAAACCGCGCCTCTGGGTTGGACCTGGAGGTGCTCGACAGCCTCACCGGCAAGACCCGCCACGTGAACACCCTCTCGGGGGGCGAGAGCTTTCAGGCCTCCCTCTCCCTGGCGCTGGGGCTGGCCGACGTCATCCAGCTCTTCTCCGGCGGGGTCAGCCTGGAGACGGTCTTTATCGACGAGGGGTTTGGCAGCCTGGACGCCGAGGCGCTGGAGTGCGCGGTGGACACCCTGGAGCGGCTGCGGCGGGAAGACCGGGTGGTGGGGATCATCTCCCACGTGGAGTGGCTGGAGGAGCGGCTGCCGGTGGCGCTGGCGGTGCGACCCCTGCCGGGGGGCGGCAGCCGGGCGTCGGTGCGCCGGGGCGGCCGAGAAAGCGATTGAAACTTTGTCGCCCGTTTGCTATACTAAAGCCAGACAGAGCGAGACGAGAGAAAAGGGGTATATGAGATGAACATCTGGCACGACATCGAACCCGCCTGCATCAAGCCCGAGACCTTTACCGCGGTCATCGAGATCCCGGCGGGCACCAAAAAGAAGTACGAGTTGGACAAACACACCGGCCTGCTGCGGCTCGACCGCATCCTCTACACCTCCACCCACTACCCGGCCAACTACGGCTTTATCCCCCGCACCTACGCCGACGACGGCGACCCCCTGGACGTGCTGGTCATGTGCTCCGAGACCCTGGATTCCCTGGTGGAGGTGGACTGCTACCCCATCGGCGTGATCCGGATGATCGACGGCGGCGAGGTGGACGACAAGATCATCGCCATCCCTTGCCAGGACCCCACCTGGAACTTCTACCAGGACATTTCGGCCCTGCCGCCCCACATCAGCGACGAGGTCAAGCACTTTTTCGAGGTGTACAAGGGGCTGGAACACGGCCACACCACCACCTCTGAGGCCCTGGGTCGCCAGCGGGCGGAGGAGATCATCGCCGAGTGCATCCAGCGCTACGAGGTGCACTTTTGCGGCCTGAGACTCAAGGGCGAAGAGAACTAGGAATCACTTGACACAAAGAGAGAGCGGGCGGGTGCGATCGGTTTCGCACCCGCCCGCTTTTTTTGCCCTTCGGTGCACCAAACCTCTGGCTCTGCCGGGAAAGTCAAGTGGCTTTGGCAAAAGACCTTCGGAACGGAAACGCGCTCAAGGCGAAAAAAGGCGATTTTGGGGGGGACAGACGACGCGAAATGGGGTCCTAGATTGCCGTTTTGCCGGCGGCAATGTGTGGTGATGAAATAGCATTTAGTGCCCCTTGAGGGGCTACGCCTGGATGGCGCCCTTTTCGGGCCGGTGCGTGCTGTACGTTTTACCGATGGCTTTGACTGCGCTGTTAAAAGAGGCGGCTCTGCTGGATTTCATCCCCCTCCGGTGGAGCGCACCGCTCTCTGTCCAACAGGGGCGGCGTCTGTCCCAGCAGGGCGAGGGCGGCGCCGGTGTCGGTCAGCCACCCCTCCAGCTGGCCGGGGGCGAAGAGGACTGGCATCCGGGGGTGAATGTCGGCCATCGAGGCGTTGGCGGCGGTGGTGAAGAGGGTGTAGCGGGCCTCTCCCCCCTCCAACCGGTAGCAGCCGGCCAGGTAGAACAGGGGCTGGCCCGGCAGGGTGAAGCGGTATTTGGCGCTGGGGCGGCAGGATCTGTCCCACTCAAAAAAGCCGGTGGCGGGGACGGCGCAGCGGCGCTCTAGTAGGCTGTCGCGAAAGAGAGGGCGCTCGGCCGCCGTCTCCGCCCGGGCGTTGATGACAAGCCCCCCACCCTTGGGGGAGGAAAAGCCCCACCTGGCCAACCCCGCCGCCACCCGCCTGCCGGTGTGGGCGAGGACGGGGGCCCAGTTGGAGGGAAAGACCTCTCCGCTGGCGGTCTGGCTGGATTTTTCGGGGTAGCGGCGGGCGATCTCCGCCAGAATGGCCCGCAGCTGGGCGTTTTCGCGCTCGGTGTACAGGCTATAGCGGCCGCACATAAAAACTCCCCCTTCCCTTTGCGCTTTTTTTCATTATAGCGCAAAGAGAGGGGGGAGAAAAGCGGGAGAAGGGGGAAACCCATCACTGGTCGATGTTGACAATGCCCCGGCAGCGGGGATAGTTGGTGCAGCCGTAGAACTCCTTCCCCGCGTTGGGGCCCCGGGTGGCCCGCCGGCGCACCATGGGGGCCCCGCACCGCGGGCAGAGAAGCTGGGGGGAGTGCGCGGCAGAGGAGGGGGGCGGATCGGCCTGGGGTTCGGCGGATTCGCCCTGCTGCTGCCGGTATTTGGCGGTAAAATCGGCGGAAGCGGGGTGGTGTTGGGCGAGGAAGAAGCGGGCCAGGGCCTCCATCTCTTTGTTGCTGGCGGAGGACAGGTTGGACTGGGCGTTGGAGCGCCGGATATAGTCGGCCAGTTGGTCGGCGCGAATGACTATTTCCCGCACCTCCCGCTTGGCGTAGCGGGTGTTGAGGACAGTTTTGGGGTTGGCCAGCACGATGACCGACCGATAATTTTCAGAGAAGTTCTTTTCAAATAGGGAGCGGATGAGGACGTTGCTCTTTTCCGCCCGGCGCAGCTCAAAAATCAAGTCCAGGTGGCGCTGATTTTGGGTGATGGGGGAGTAGATGCCCTCTTTCTGAAAGCGGCCGCCGTAGGAGAGGGTGCGCACAAAGTCCCCGCCGCTGCCAATTTCGATGTTCCCGTACAGATTCTTGCACTCCACCACGTAATTGCGGCGGCGGGTGATGAGCAAAAAGTCGATTTGGGCTTTCTTCCCGTCAAACTCGAGATTTAAATCGCGGAGGACAAACATGGGCAGATGGCTGTTCTCCAGTTCAAAGAGGATGTTTTTCTCCCCGGCGATCCCAGCTTGTAGGGCGCGGATGTCCCGGTCGATTTGCTCTTGGAGCGCCGGTGGCACGGTTTCCCGCAGCGCTTGCAGGGCCGCCAACTGTTCGTCGGCGCTGCTGTCCCGCTTTAAAAAGACCGGCTCTTTGATTTTCTCGAACAGCCCCATGTCCCTCTCCCCCTGTTGCCGCGAGCGCTTGTGCCCGCAGCTTTTAGTGCAGTGTACTGCCATTGTATCAACAGGGCGAAGATTTGTCAAAAAAGGGGAAAAAGAGGAGGGCCCGCAACGGTTGCGCCGATATGGACAAAAGAAAACAAAAAAAGGCACCCGGTCATCGACCGAGTGCCTTTGGTGCAGACGATGGGATTTGAACCCACACAGGCTTACGCCCACTACCCCCTCAAAGTAGCGTGTCTGCCAGTTCCACCACATCTGCATGTAAACGGCCCGGAAGCCGTTTAACAGGTTGTATTATAGCATCTATCTCCCCGTTCGTCAACTGGGAAAAGAGAGATTTTTTTGTGCCATCGGTCAGCGGTCCCACTTTTCGCACAGGGCGATGATCTGGTCGCGGAACCTGCTCAAATCCTTGTTGCTGCCGCCCTGGTTGTGGGCAATTACATCCAGCAGGCGGGTCCCGGCCGCCAGCAGCCTGCCGAAGGCCTGGTTGGAGGAGCCGTTTTTGCGCTCGCACTTGGGGCGCAGCTGCTCAAAGGGCACCCCGGCGCTGACGATCTGCCCGGCGGCCAGGTCGTACACCTCGCTGAAGTTGGGGGCGTGGGCCGAGAGGCCCCGCGCCTCCAGCGCCGTGCAAAACTGCCGGCAGACCCCGTCCTCCCCGTGGACCACGAACACGTGGGCCGGGGCGGGGGAGAAGGCGCCGATCCAGCGCAGCAGGCCGTTTTTGTCGGCGTGGGCCGAGAGGCCGGGGAAGTTGACGATGCGGGCCTTGACGGCGATCTCCTCGCCGAAGAGCTTGACCTGCCGCGCCCCTTCCAGCAGGGCGCGCCCCAGCGTCCCCTCGGCCTGGTAGCCCACAAAGACCACCGTGCACTCGGGTCGCCAGAGGTTGTGTTTCAGGTGGTGGCGGATCCGCCCGGCCTCGCACATCCCGCTGGCCGAGAGGATGACTTTGGGGGTGGGATCGGCGTTGAGGGCCTTGGACTCCTCGCTGCTCTCGCACATCCGCATCCCCTCAAATTCCAGCGGATCGCTGCCCAGGTGGAGCAGTTTCAGGGTGTCCTCGTCGGCATAGGGAAGCAGGTCGCTGCTGTAGATGCGGGTGGCCTCGGTGGCCAGGGGGCTGTCCACGTAGACGGGGAAGTGGGGGTTGGCTCCCACCAGGTGCCGGTCCTTGATCTCCCGCAGGAAATAGAGCAGCTCTTGGGTGCGCCCCACGGCAAAGGAGGGGATGACCACATTGCCCCCCTTGGCGAAGGTCTGGTTGAGGATGTCGGCCAGGTCGGCCACATAGTCGGTGGAGGGCTCGTGCAGCCGGTCGCCGTAGGTGCTCTCCATCACCACGTAGTCGGCCTGGGTGAGAAATTGGGGGTCGCGGATGATGGGCTGGTCAGTGTTGCCGATGTCGCCGGAAAAGACCAGTTTCTTCTCCACCTGCCCCTCCCGCACCCACAGCTCGATGGAGGAGGAGCCCAACAGGTGCCCCGCGTCCTGAAACCGGGCCCGCACCCCGTCGGCGATCTCCACAAACTCGCCGTAGCGGCAGGGGGTCAGCAGGGGCAGGACCCGCTCCGCGTCCTGCACGGTGTAGAGGGGCTCCACCCCCTCGTCGCCGGAGCGGCCGCGCTTGCGGTTTTCCCACTGGGTGTCCACCTCTTGGATGTGGGCGCTGTCGCGCAGCATGATGGAGAGGAGGCGACAGGTGGCGTCGATGGCGTAGATCTTGCCCTGAAAGCCGTCCTTTACCAGCAGGGGCAGCCGGCCGGAGTGGTCGATGTGGGCGTGGGTGACCAGCACCGCGTCGATGCTGGCGGCGGCGAAGGGGAGCTGCTGGTTGTCCTTTTCGTCCCGCCCCTGCTGTAGGCCGCAGTCGACCAGCAGGCGGGTGTTCCCCACCTCGATGCAGTGGCAGCTGCCGGTGACCTCGTGCGCGGCGCCGTAAAATGTCAGTTTCACAGGTCGTTCCCCCTTTTGGAGGGGGATTCAAAGAGCCCAGAAGCCCCTTCCCCCTCTGCTTTCATTGTAAGGGCACTTTATGTCCGGTCTGTGCGCAGTTTTCGCAATTTCTGTGAACGGATCGCGATTTTGGTGGACTTCACAAAACCGCTTTGTTTTTTGTAGCAAAAGGGCAAAGGGCGGCGGGCGGCGCATATCTGCCCGGCGGCGGGGAAAAGTGAAGGGTGAAGGCGGCTGTTTTCGGCGGCCGCCAACCCAAAACCAGGGAGGGACACAGGATGAGCGATGCCAAGAAAAAGGTAAAAGCCTATATGGACGAGCAGATTGCCGTGCTGGAGGAGGGCCTTGACCGGCTGTACGCAGAGGAACGGCAACCCGCCAAAGAGGGCAACCTCTACAACGGAATGCTCAAGAGCACGGTGGAGTTTGAAATCACCCACATGCGCCACCTGAGCGAAGACCTGCAGAAACTGTTGTAGCCAAAAAAGGCCCCGCCCTCTCGCAAAAAGAGGGCGGGGCCTTTTTTCATTTGTCCGCAGTGGGAGCGGCCGGTGTGTTTTGCCGGCAGAGGGCTTCAAACGCGTCCGCCGGGAGAGGGCGGGCATAGAGGTAGCCCTGGGCGTGCTGGCAGCCGATCTGCAGCAAAAAGCGGGCCTGTTCCGGCAGTTCCACCCCTTCGCTGATGACCAAGATCCCCATCTCGTGGGCCAGCTCCACCACCTTTTGGACAATGATCTGGGAGCGGGGGGAGGAGAGGGCCTTGTCCATAAAGGTGCGGTCGAGTTTGATGGTGTCCAGCGGAAATCCCCCCAGCAGGGAGAGGGAGGAGTAGCCGGAGCCGAAGTCGTCGATGGAGAGGAGAAAGCCGATCTCTTTGAGCTGCCTTCCCAGTTCCTCGAGGTGGCCCAGCTCGTTGAAGGCCGTCTCGGTGAGTTCCAGTTCGATCAGGCCGGGGGGCACCCGGTGGCGCTCCACCATCTCCGTCAGCCGCTGCAGGTACCCCTCCTCCTGCAGGTGGAGGCGGGACTGGTTGACCGAGATGGGAAAGGCGGGGAGCCCGCTGTCCAGCCGGCGGCGCAGCAGGGCGCAGGCCTGGTCGAGGACGCAGAAGTCCACCTCGGTGATAAAGCTGTTTCGCTCGAACAGGGGGATGAACTGGTCGGGGTAGTAGAGGTGAGAGGGGCCCCGCTGCCAGCGGACCAGGGCTTCCGCCCCGCAGACCTCGCCGGTGGCCATGTTGAATTTGGGCTGGTAGTAGGCCACGAACTCCCCGTCCGCCAGGGCCTGTTCCATCTGGTCCTCCATCTCCCTGTTTTGGCGCAACTGCTCTTCCAGCTCGCCGGAGAAGAAGAGGACCGGGTCGGGGCGGATGCGGGCCTCGCGGCGGGCGATCTCCGCCGCGTCGACAAAGGCGGTAAAAGGGGTGTGATCGTCGCCGATCTCAGCGACCCCAAAATTGAAGCGGAGCTTGATGTGGTGGCTGGCGGCGGCGTAGTCGCTGTTTTGGGCGCCGAATCGCAGCAGGGCGGCGCGGGTCCCCTCCTCGCCGGAAAAGGGGAGCAGCAGCAGAAAGTGGTCGGCCTTGACCCGGGCCAACAGCGCTTCCCCGCCAAAGGTCGCCTGCAGGGCTTTGGTCACTTGCAGGATGATGTCGTCCCCCATCTGCCGGCCGTAGCTGTCGTTGATGGTGCTGAAATGGCTGATGTCGGTGGAGACGACGCAGAGGCTGTGGGGCGCGGCGGCCCGCCGCCGGCGGGTGCCCTCTTCCTCAAAGTAGTTGGCGTTGGCGATCCCCGTCAGCAAGTCGGCGTAGGCCAGCCGGTAGAGGTGCCGGTTGAAGCGCTGACGAAAGAGGAAGACCGCCACCAGGATGGCCAAAAAGGCGCCCAGAAAGAGGAGCAGCAGGTTCAGGGGGGAAAAGGCATGGGGGAAGAGGACCATGCCGGTGCCCCACAGAAGGGCAAAGAGCCCCGCGCAAAACAGGGCGGAGAGAAGGATGAACTTGTTGTCAGTAATGCGTTTCACGAATGGACCACCGCCTTTCAAAATGGGGTGGAAATACGACCCGACAGAAGGGGCTTGCTCTGGGGCCACGGCTGATGCGAGGCCCCCTTGTTCTATTTTCACTTTACCATCTTTTTCTCGCGAAGTAAAGAAAGAATGGGGAGGGGGGATCGGTGCGGCCTTTTTTAATAAAGGAACGCTCCCGCCGGCTGGGCACAGCGGCAAAAAAGAGGGCCGCGCCGGCCGGCGCAGCCCTCTCCTCCGGCCCTCGGCCGGTCAGATCCCGTATTTCTCCAGATAGGCCTCCATCCGGGCCTTCATCTCGTCGTCGATGTAGACCTTGCCGTCGATTTCCCGGCCGTGCAGGTAGGAGATGATCTCCCGCACGGTGACGATGGGGTAGGCGTCGATGCCGTACTGCTCCTTCACCTCTTGGATGGCGGACTTGTCGCCGGTGCCCTTTTCCATCCGATCCACCGAGATGACGAGGGCGCGGATGTCCACCTTGGCGGCGCCCTGCAGCACCGGCAGGCACTCGCGGATGGCGGTTCCGGCGGTGATGACGTCTTCAATGATGGCGACCCGGTCGCCGTCTTGCAGCTTGTAGCCCACCATGGTGCCGCCCTCGCCGTGGTCCTTGGCCTCCTTGCGGTTGAAGCAGTAGTTCACGTCCTGCCCGTACTGCTCGTAGAGGGCGATGGAGCAGGACACCGCCAGGGGGATGCCCTTGTAGGCGGGGCCGAAGAGGGCGTCCACCTGGTCGCCCAGGTTGTCGTGCAGGCAGGCGGCGTAAAACTGCCCCAGTTTGGAGGCCTGATAGCCGGTCTTGTAGTTGCCGGTGTTGATGAAGTAGGGGGTTTTGCGGCCGCTCTTGGTGGTGAAGTCGCCGAAGGTGAGCACCCCGGAGCGCACCATGAACTCGATAAATTCCTCTTTGTAGGTCATCTCTTCCAACATCCTCCCGTCGCCGGCGCGCCGGACAGCCCCGGTGCGGGGCCGCCCGGCGGCGCGGACAATCTTTACTGTGCCCAATTATACCACAGCCCCGCCGGGCGGCACAATCCCCCGGCAGAGGGGATCTCCAGCTGTCCCAACAAAAAAAGAGGAGCAGTGCTCCTCTTTTTTACTTCTGGGCCGTGACGGTAAAGGCGGCGCTGTCGCCGGTGCGGTCAAAGCGGTAGACGCGCTGGTTGTGCTGGTACTGGGTGTGGATCTCCTCCTCGCCGGTCGCTACCTTTGCAAAGGCCAACTCCTCAATGAGGGTGTTGAGCTCCTCTCCCCGCAGGTTGTTGTCCATCACCACCATCAGGATGCCGGCGCAGCCGGAGAAGTTCTTCATGTGCTCCTCGCTGTCGAGTTTGCCGGTCAGGGAGACGGCCGAGACCACGCCCCCCTCCTTTTCGGCGGTGTAGGCGAGGGTCATCTCCTCCCCCGTATAGGTGGCGTCCCCGGCGGCCTTGAAGTTGGGGAATTTGCCGGCGGCCTTGGCGTTGAAGGTGTCGGTGACCTGCTTGGCGGTGAGGATAAAGGCCCCGTCTTTCACGTCGTTTTTATAGCCGGTGTCGCAGCGCACCAAAACCAGCAGGGCGCAGGCGATGGTCAGGATCCCCACCAGGATCAGGGTGGCGTGTCTCTGCTTTTTGTCCATTCTCTCTGTCAAACCGTCCTTTATCGCATTTCGCTCGATACTGCCTTTCAGTATAGCGCATTTTGCCCGTTTGCGCAATCGGCCGGGCGGCGCTTTTCTTTTTGCGGGCAGATATGCTATACTGCTGTTACAAAATTTTTCTTTTCCCGACAAAAAAGGAGGCCGTTATGGGTCCTGACCGAGCCCGCGCAAAGGGCCGCCTGCTCCACCTGGGGCAGACGGTCTTGATCTTGCTTGTCTGCACCGCCGTGGCCGCCCTCTTCGACCGCGTCGGCATCCGCCAGGAAAACATCACCATGGTCTATCTCACCGGTGTGCTGGTGATCGTGGTGGAGACGAGCGTCTTTTTCTGGGGGATCGTGGCCTCGCTGGTCTGCGTCTTCGTCTTCAATTTCCTCTTCACCCAGCCGCGGCTGACCTTTCGCATCGCCGACCCCAGCTACATCGTCACCCTCATCCTCTTCTTGCTGGTCTCCCTCATCGCCGCCAGTCTCACCTCCCAGCTGCAAAGGCACGCCCAGCTGGCCCGCAAAAAGGAGGACCAGACCCAGCGCCTCTACGAGATCAGCCGCAGCTTCCTCAACCTCTCGGGGCTGAAAGAGGTGGTCTGCCACGGCGTCGCCAGCATCTACGAAGGGGTGCAGCGGCGGTGCGTGGTCTATCTCATCGAAGAGGGCGGGGGCCTCTCCCAGCCCTACTACCTGCCCGGCCACTACCTGGACGGGGTGGAGGTGGGGGATGACACCCTGGCCAAGTGGTGCCTAAAGGAGGGGGAACCCTGCGGCTGCGGCACCGAAAATTTTGCCATCTCCCAGTGGCGCTATGCCCCCTTTAAGAGCGGCAGCCGCCCCCTGGGGGTGGTGGAGGTGTACTGCGGCAACGCCCCCTTGGGGGAGGAGGAGACCCTGTTCATCGACACGGTGATCAGCCAGCTGGCCCTGGCGGTGGAGCGGGAACAGCTCTACGCCCTGCAGCAGCGCAACCAGGTGGAGATCGAAAAGGAGAAGCTGCGCAACAATCTCCTGCGGGCGGTCTCCCACGACCTGCGCACCCCTCTCACCGGTATCGGCGGCTCGGCCGAGTTTTTGCGCCACAGCTACGACCAGCTGGACCGGGAGACGGCGATGAAGCTGTTGGGCGACATCTCCGGCGACGTGGCCTGGCTGGAGAGCATGGTGGAAAACCTGCTCAACATGACTCGCATCCAGGACGGCAAGCTGGCGCTGCAGGTGAAAAACGAGGTGGTGGACGACGTGGTGGCCGAGGCCACCGCCCGCCTGGCGAGGCTGCCCCACGCCCGCCCGGTGGCGGTCTCCCTGCCCGACGAGCTGCTGCTGGCGCCCATGGACGGCAAGCTGATGGTGCAGGTGCTGGTCAACCTGCTGGGCAATGCCGTGGCCCACACCCCCGACAGCGCCGCCATCCGCCTGGCGGTGCGCGGGGAGGGGGAGCGGGTGGTCTTTGAGGTGAGCGACAACGGCGGGGGCGTTGCCCCGGAGCTGCTGCCCCACCTCTTTGACAGTTTCGTCACCTCGCCGGGGGACAGCCGGCGGGGGATCGGCCTGGGGCTCTCCATCTGCCAGTCCATCGTGCAGGCCCACGGCGGGGGGATCGAGGCGGAGAACAACGACATCGGCGGCGCCACCTTCCGCTTTTGGCTGCCGCTGGAAAAGAGCGAGGAGGAGGGCAAAAAATGTTTGCAGAGCGCCGTATTCTGATTGTCGAGGACGACAAGAGCATCTCGAACTTCCTCTCCATCTCCCTGCGCACCAGCGGCTACGACATCCAGGTGGTCACCACGGGGATCGAGGGGATCGGGCAGGTGATGAACGACCCGCCCGACCTGGTGCTCCTGGACTTGGGGCTGCCCGACCTGGACGGGCTGGAGGTGCTGCACCAGATGCGCTCCTTTTCGCAGGTGCCGGTGATCGTGGTGTCCGCCCGCACCCAGGAGAGGGAGAAGGTGCAGGCCCTGGACGGCGGGGCCAACGACTATGTGACCAAGCCCTTCTCCATCGGCGAGCTGTTGGCGCGGGTGCGGGTCGCCCTGCGCACCCCGCCCGCCGCCCTGCCCCAGGAGGAGGTCTTTTCCACCGGCGACCTGACGGTGGACTTTGGCCGGCGGCAGGTGCGGGTGAACGGGGAAGAGGTGCACCTGACCCCCATCGAGTACAAGCTGTTGTTGCTGCTCATCGAGCACCGGGGGAAGGTGCTGACCCACAGCTTTATCCTCAAGGAGATTTGGGGGTATTCCGGCACCGAGGACTCCCAGTCCCTGCGGGTGTTCATGGCCAACATCCGCCGCAAGATCGAGACGGACACCGCCCACCCCCACTACATCCTCACCGAGGTGGGGGTGGGGTATCGGTTTGTGGACGAATAAAACTTCGTGGGTCCCCATCCCACGAAGTTTCGACATCCTCCCTTCGCCCACTTAAGTGGGCGATTTTGCTTTGCAAAACCGGGCGGATGTCAAGGGAAGGGAGCTTTGGGGGGCGTTGGGTCCCCATCCCACGAAGTTTCGACATCCTCCCTTCGCCCACTTAAGTGGGCGATTTTGCTTTGCAAAACCGGGCGGATGTCAAGGGAAGGGAGCTTTGGGGGGCGTTGGGTCCCCATCCCACGAAGTTTCGACATCCTCCCTTCGCCCACTCAAGTGGGCGATTTTGCTTCGCAAAACCGGGCGGATGTCAAGGGAGGGAAGCTTGGAGGGGGGCATTGGGTCCCAACCCCGCGAAGTTTCGACATCTGCCTTTCGCCCACTTTGAGTGGGCGATTTTGCTTTGCAAAACCGGACAGATGTCAAGGGAGGGAAGCCTTGGGGGGCATTGGGTCCCCATTCCACGAAGTTTCGACATCTGCCCTTCGCCCACTCAAGTGGGCGATTTTGCTTTGCAAAACCGGACAGATGTCAAGGGAGGGAAGCCTTGGGGGGCATTGGGTCCCCATCCCACGGAGTTTCGACATCTGCCCTTCGCCCACTCAAGTGGGCGATTTTGCTTTGCAAAACCGGGCGGATGTCAAGGGAGGGGAGCTTTGGGGGGATATTGGACCCCTATCCCACGGGGGTTCAGCGTTCGCTCTTCGCCCGTTTGGGGCGAGCGGATGTCGAGAAATATGGATTCGGAAAAGACTGGGCGGCTATCTCATACAATATACAATGGGGTGTCCACCTCTCCCTCTCAAAATCGAGTGGACTGACCGTGAAAAAGAGTTGGCTGCCGGGCAGCAGAAGAAGGCCGCGGAGCGGCTGCCCTTGGAAGGGGAAAATGCCGCTCACACCGGGGGAGGTGGGATGGATTTCTGCTTGCAACCCGGGGGCGGATATGGTACAATTATTTCGTTATGAAACAGGGCAAACGCGCACTCTGGTATGCGGATATGCGGGTCCTGTGCGACAGGACGCCGTGAACCATGTCAGGCGGGGAACCGAGCAGCATTAAGCGGGTCGTCTTGTGTGCCGCAGATCAACCTGTGTGTCCGCATACCACAGTGTACGGGCCCTGTTTTTGCGCTATTTTCAAAAAAGGAGGTGGCCGCCATCTACCGCGCTCTCTACCGCAAATACCGCCCCTTGACCTTTGACGACGTGATCGGGCAGGAGCCCATCGTCACCACCCTCAAAAACCAGGTGGAGACGGGGAAACTCTCCCACGCCTACCTCTTTACCGGTTCCCGGGGCACCGGCAAGACCACCTGCTCCAAAATCCTGGCAAAGGCCATCAACTGTCCCAACGTCAAGGACGGCCAGCCCTGCGGGGTCTGCGACATCTGCACCGGCATCGACGAGGACTCCATCACCGACGTGGTGGAGCTGGACGCCGCCAGCAACAACGGGGTGGACAACATCCGCGCCCTGCGGGAGGAGGCAAACTTCGTCCCCACCCGCTGCAAAAAGCGGGTCTACATCATCGACGAGGTGCACATGCTCTCCCCCAGCGCCTTCAATGCCCTGCTCAAGATCATGGAGGAGCCGCCCGAGCACGTGGTCTTTATCCTGGCCACCACCGAGCTGCACAAGCTGCCGGTGACCATCCTCAGCCGCTGCCAGCGCTTTGACTTTGCCCGCATCACCGCCGAGCAGATCGCCGGGCGGCTGGCGGTCATTGCCGAAAGGGAAGGGGTGCAGCTGGACGACGACGCCCGCTTCTTGCTGGCCAAACTGGCCGACGGCGGGATGCGCGACGCCCTCTCCCTGCTGGACAAGTGCGCCTCCACCGGCGAGCGGGTGAGTTTGCAGATGGTCAAGGACCTCTGCGGCGTGGCCGACAAGAGCTACCTCTTTGACCTGTTCGACTGCCTGCTCGACCGCGACCTGGGCCGGGCGATCGCCCTGCTCGACGACCTCTTCGCCCACTCGGTGGACATGGGCCGCCTGGCGCAGGAACTGCTCAGCCACGGCCGGGACCTGATGCTCTGCAAGGTGATGGAGGACTTTGACACCCTGGTCCTCTGTCCCCCCGACGACCGCCAGCGCTATGTCGAGCAGGCCGCCCGCATCCCCCAGGGGGAGATGATGGGCTGGATGGCCCGGCTGATGAAGGGGGCCGACGCGGTGGGGCGGGCCGCCTCCCCCCGCATCGCCATGGAGATGCTGCTGGTGGAGATCACCGCCGCCGCAAATCAGCCGGCGGCCCCGCAGGTCACTGCAGTCCGGGTGTCCGCGGCCAAGCCGGCCGCCGCGCCCCAGGCCAAACCGGTCGCCCGCCCCGCCCCGGAACCGGCGCGGGAGGAGCGGGAAGAGGAGGTGCCCCTCCCCGACGCCCCGCCCCCGGCGGAGGACGCCGGCTGGCAGGAGCCTGCCGCCCCTGCCCCCGCCGCGCCACCGGTCCCGGAAGCAGTTCCCGAAAAGCCGGTGGCGGCAGCCGCTCCGGCCGCAGGGGCCGCCCCCCAGCCGCTGGCGGAGTGGCCCCAGGTGCTCGACGCCCTGGCCAACCACAACCGGCTGGCCGCCGCGGCCCTGGCAAACTCCCGGGCCTACCTGTCGGGCGACCTGGTGCTCATCGCCTCGGAGAACGCCACCTTTTTGAAGATGATGCGGGAAAACGCCCGCACCAAGGCGGACATCCGGGCGGCGGTGAGCGAGGTGACCGGCAAGACCTGCCGCCTCGGCCCCTACCGGGAGCCGGAGGACGAGGCCGCGCCCACAGAGGGGGGCGGCCAGAAGCTGGATCAGCTCATCGCCCGGGCCCAGGCCCAGGGGATCGACGTGACGATCAAGGAATAGGCGGCTGTTTCGGACAGCCGATGAGATGGAAAAAGGAGTGCAATCGCCCATGAAAGCCAGACTGCCCCAGGGCTACGGCCCGAAGAATATGAACCAGATGATCAAGCAGGCCCAGGAAATGCAGGAGAGGATCGCCCAGGTGCAGGACGAGATCGAGGAGAGCGAGTTCAAGGTGTCGGCCGGCGGCGGGATGATCGAAGTCACCATCAACGGCAAGAAGGAGCTCACCGCCCTGGAAATCAAGCCCGAGGTGGTGGACCCCAACGACATCGAGATGCTGCAAGACCTGATCATGGCGGCTGTCAACGAGGCGGTGCGCAAGGTGGAGGACGAGGCGTCCTCCCGGATGGCGGAGGTCACCGGCGGGGCCGCCGGCCTGCCCGGGATGCCCTTCTAGGCCGTGTCCTACAACATCAACGCCCTCAGCGAACTGTCCGAGCAGTTTGAAAAGCTGCCGGGCATCGGCCGCAAGACGGCGCAGCGGCTGGCGTTTTACGTGCTGGGAATGAGCGCCGAGGACGCCCAGAGATTTGCCGAGACCATCGTTCGGGCCCACCGCGAGATCAAGCGCTGCAAGGTCTGCCAGAACCTGTCGGACACCGAGGTCTGCTCGGTCTGCGCCGACGAGGGGCGGGACCGGAGCACCATCTGCGTGGTGGAGGACCCGCGGGACGTCTTTGCCTTTGAGCGCACCAAGGAGTACTTTGGCATCTACCACATTTTGGGGGGGCTCATCTCCCCCATTGACGGGATCGGGCCGGACAAACTCTACATCAAAGAGCTGCTGGCCCGCCTGAACAACAGCGAGGTCAAGGAGATCATCATGGCCACCTCCCCCACCGTGGAGGGGGAGGCCACCGCTATGTACGTCTCCCGGCTCATCAAGCCCCTGGGGATCAAGGTGACCCGGCTGGCCTATGGCATCCCGGTGGGCGGGGTGCTGGAATACGCCGACGAGGTGACCCTCTACCGGGCGCTGGAGGGGCGCAGCGAACTCTGACACAAAAACCAGCCCTGCCCCCTGTTGCGGGGTGCATGAAACGGAGCAAAACGGCATACCCTCTCCCAGAGAGGGGCCGAAGAAGGAGGGGAGACCCGTGGGGAACAAAGAGGCCATCAAGACCATCGCCCAGAACAAAAAAGCCCGCCACGACTACTTTATTTTAGAGAGCATTGAAGCGGGGATCTCCCTGGCCGGGACCGAGGTCAAGTCCCTGCGGGCGGGGGCGGTCAACCTGAAGGACAGCTGGTGCGACATCTACAAGGGCGAGGTCTACGTGCTGGGGATGCACATCAGCCCCTATGAAAAGGGGAATATCTTCAACCGGGACCCGGTGCGGGAGCGCAAACTCCTCCTCCACCGGCGGGAGATCAACCGCCTGCTGGGCCAAATCAAGCAGGAGGGGTTGACTTTGATCCCCATTTCGGTATACTTTAAGGGGTCGAAGGTCAAGGTGCAGCTGGGCCTGTGCAAGGGCAAAAAGCTGCACGACAAGCGGGCGTCCGCCGCCGAGCGGGACGCCAAGCGCCAGATCGACCGGGCGCTCAAAGAGCGCACCCGCTGATAAAAGCCGGCACACCCAGGCGTCCGCAGGGGCGCTTAGATAAGGGGGCGCAATGGTTTCGACGGGGATCGTGAAGCACGGGAAGCGAGTGGCGGTGCGGGACCGCCTCAACAATCCGCACCTTAAAAGTAAACGTCGATAACAACGATTACGCTTTAGCGGCCTAGTGCCGCTCATCCGGCGCGGGGGGGCCACGGACCGCGTTCGGGTGTCATTTTAGTGGCGAACATGTATACGCGAGGGCCTCGTAGCGTATCAGGTATATGAGGATACTTGGCCCGCGAGCCTGACCACCGGCGCGCGGGGCGGGGAATGTAAAAGATGGTCTGCACTCGGAGATGCCCGTGGGGAGCGGTTTTCGGACACGAGTTCGATTCTCGTCGCCTCCACCAAAAGTTTGTTACTCGAACTTTTATCTCTAAAAAAATTTGAGTAACTTTGTATAAACGTGGAATTATCCGCAAAAATGCCGCATCCGGGTTTATCCAGAATGCGGCTTTTTGCAATACTATTGTTCTCAGAATCTTTGCACTCAGTAGGTGCGAGAATCATATCGAATGGTGGCCTATATTCATGCTCGATTGTTAAAGGGGCATCTTCGTTATAGGTTACATAGATTTTCTCAAATAAGGCCTGGTTCATCAGGCGCTTAATCTTATCGCTGGCCTGCCTGTATGCTGCACCGCAATCATTGAGCATCTCCAGCGCATAGGACAGATTTTTCGAGATTTCATCAAAGGTCACCTCATGTTGCTTGATTTCGTGTTCGACTGCAGCCAGCTCTTTTGTGATTTTTTGCTGCTCAGATTTCATAAAATCCAGCGGGATCGCGTCCATGTAATGGACCTCCATCAGCTTAGCACGTTTATGCTCCAGCTCGTTTTTCCTGCCCTGCGAACCTTCTATTTCTGTATCATATTTCTGCTTTTCGGAAGCAATCACAGTTTGTAACTGTTCTTCCAGTTTCGCTTTTATGTCATCGGGGATTTGGATTTTATCGTAGAGTTTTTCGACTTCGCGTTCTACCGCCGAGATCAGAATGTACTTTGTTTTGCAATCGCGACGGCGTTTGCTGTGCCGACCGGCACAGACAAAATATGGATAGACCGTACCCTCATTCTTTTTCTCGTTGCTAATAATCATACGTTCGCCACAGTAGACGCAATAGACGGTGTTTTTGAGATAGTGCGGATGTTTGTTTGTGCGCTCTCCATTCGCGCGAGAACTCATAATAAGCTGTACTTTCTTCCATGTTTCATTGTCAATAATGGGTTCATGTGAGCCTGGATACTCGGCGCCTTTATATCGCACGATGCCCTTATAGTACGGGTTGGAAAGCATTTTGTGGAGCATCTGGATGGGATAGGCTTCGATGGAATCTTCGGCGTAGAGCGCGTTGTAAGGCCACACGCGCCGAGATAATCCACCAGACTAACTTGTCCACTGTTCCGATGCATAGGCCTCAAAAGCCATTTTTACCAGTGGAGCACGCTCTGGATCAAGGATAACCGTGTGCTCCTCGCGGCCTTTATCGTCGACACGGCGAACATTTTGATAACCAA
This sequence comes from Acetanaerobacterium sp. MSJ-12, assembly GCF_018917875.1. Lineage (NCBI taxonomy): Bacteria > Bacillati > Bacillota > Clostridia > Eubacteriales > Oscillospiraceae > Acetanaerobacterium > Acetanaerobacterium sp. MSJ-12. Next base: position 17,992 of record NZ_JAHLPK010000005.1, read on the forward strand.
GCGGTGCACGAATTGTACCGCCGCCTTTAATTTTCTCGTCCATGCCTTTTTTGACTTCGGTAGCAAGGTTCTGTGAGTAGAATTCTGCAATAGAACTCTAATGCCATGAAGCAACATACCTGCCGGAGTTTCATCGATGCTTTCTGATGCCGATACCGGCTGAACGCCACATTCGCGTAGCGTGCGCATGATGTCACTGTCGTCATCGTGATTACGGGCGAGACGATCGACTTTATGGACTACTACATAATCCACACGATTAGCATTTTCTTTAACATATTCCAGCATCGCCTGAGGCTGTGAGCGGGCAGCAGATTTTGCCGATGCGCCACGGCCGACAAATCCCTTACCAATCATTGCGCCTAATGATGCTGCTTTTTTCTTGTTGGCCTCACGCTGGGCGGAATTGAGAAACCTTCATCATACCCACCGCCGCGTTCAGTCTGTCCTCGTGTGGATACACGGAGATACGATACAGCAAATTTTGGTGCCATGGATTCCATCAACGCCTGTGCCGTATTCGCCATAGTTGTGGTACTCATATAGAGCTACCTCCTTTCTCTATTAGTCATCGCATGATAGCTCTCTTTTGAGAAGAAAGCCAGTCTTTCTGCGAAGAGTTTACAATTTATTATCTTCTTCGGTTTTGCCTTCGAATGGGTATTTGGATAACTATCTGTCACTTAGTATTGACAGACGCTCGGAAATGTTATCCCCACTTGCAACATAGCAAAGATTTTGTCAAGGGAAAATAAACCCGAATCGCAACTTTTGGAACGATGCTGCCATCGACAAGATATAGCTCGCTCCTGTAAAAAACAAGCGTTCCGGGAAAGTATTAGCACCGATAATACGGTGTTGTGATATTTACAATAATAGGCGAATTTTGGCACAAGCACGATACGGACAGAGAATTTTGGGAAGTCCGGTCGTCTGACCTGTCGCATCGATCATCATGAACATTTTTGCGGCACCGTTCCGGGATTTGTTCTTTTCTTTGGAAAAGACGGATACTGCTTTTCGCGTATCCTTTTACCCTTGGTAGGCGCACATCTAAGCTAGTTTGCTATATCTGACTTTTATTTGCTTTATGAGACATTTTTGTGATATATTAATGTACAGATGACGCATATGGATATTTTGCGAGGAATCAGAAAATGAATGTTAGTTATAAAAAGCTTTGGAAACTACTTATTGATCGTGACCTAAAAAAGAAAGATCTTGAACAGATGGCTAATATAAGCCACTACACAATGAACAGACTCACTCATGGCGAGAATGTTACTACAGATATCGTTGGACGTATTTGTAGGACACTAAAAGTTACGATGGATGATATTATGGAGTTTGAAGGCTAAGAATTCTAAAACCACTGAATACGACATGAGAGGATAGATATATATGACGAAAAAAACTGAGGATATGGTAAGAGATATCGCACGCGATACGCTAGGTTTAAGTAAAAGAGAACATGCACAGTATGGCGTGGGTCAGCTTACTACATTTAATCAGCTGGGATTCCCCGGAGTTGCAGACAAACCGGATGGCTGGTATTTACCAGATAATCATGCTGATGTAGCTTTGATATTGGAAACTAAAGCCTCAACTGTAAGTCTTGGAGCCAAACAAGTTGATGAGTTGCTAAAAAATATCAAGATTGCAAACACACAGTACAACAAGGTTATCGGTATTCTTTATAATGGTGATGATGTTCGTGTCTTTATGAATGATACGGAAATGGAAACCGTAAAACAATTGCAACGACTGGAATATTATCTCGCTTTGTTTAAAGCAGATACCATCGATAAAGAACATATCTATGAGCTGACTGCTAAAATTAATAATTATTTGCACTTTGAATTTGGTATTAAAAATTTGTATCACCGCATGATTTTTACGGCATGTGCATTGGTAGCGAAGAGATACGACGCTCTCATGGTTAGGGGAATGGGATATTCAGAATTTCATAATGCAATTTTGAACTGTCTAAATAAGGAGCTGATTCGTGATAAGCAGCAGAATCGCAAACTTAGTATTTTGACGGATGTGTTTGCTCGCATTGAAATGAATCTGGATGTAGATTCAGAGGATGCAAAGCAGCAGCAGCATGTTAAAGAGTTGATTGCTGAGTTTATCGAATGGGTTACGGACATATCTGACTGCTTGAATTCTGATGCATGGCGCGGCGAAGACGTGATGGGTATCTTCTTCAATGAGTTCAACCGATATAAGAAGAAATCTGAAGCGGGTCAGGTATTTACCCCTGAGCATATTACTGATTTTATGTACCGAATTCTTCAAGTGGATAAAGACGACCATGTTTTGGACGGATGCTGCGGCAGTGGAGGGTTCCTAATAAAATCCATGGCGAACATGATTCAGGAAGCCGGCGGAGTGCAAACGGATAAAGCTAAACAGATTAAGTGTGAACAGCTTTACGGTATCGAATTTGATAAGGAAATCTATGCGCTTGCCTGTGCCAATATGCTGATTCATAAGGATGGTAAGACAAATCTGGAACAGATGGATGCCAGAACAGAAGAAGCCAGTAAATGGATTGCAAAGAAAGGTATTACCAAGATTTTGATGAATCCTCCGTATGAGAACAAGTACGGATGTATGACGATTATCGAAAATATGATGGACAGCGTTCCGGCACATACGATGTGCGGATTTATTCTCCCTGACAAGAAACTAGAAAAGGCAAGCAAGACACAGACTAGACGCATCTTGAAAAATCATCGGTTGAAAAAAATAATCAAACTGCCGGAAGACTTGTTCTTTGGCGTTGGGGTGACAACCTCTATTTTCGTTTTCGAAACAGGCATCCCGCAGGGAGATAACGAGATTTTTGGCTGCTATATGGAAACAGACGGCTTGCAGACCGTCAAGAACAAGGGGCGGCATGATGTTCGAGGTCGATGGGGCGACATCGAGAAATACTGGGTAGACAGCGTCTTAAAGCTCCGCGACGATAAGTATGATACGGCGCAGTGGATTAAACCTTCAGAACATCTGTCATATCAGATGCCAGAGAAGCCCTTTGAGGTCTTTGAAGAGGACTTCAGGAAAACTGCTATGGATTATCTGATGTTTCAGCGTGGGATTGATACCAAGGAGTTTGGCGATAAACTGCTGAATGCAGTGATGTATTCCAGTCGAATTTCTGATAGTGATGATTTAGTTAGCATTGCGCTTGTGAAGGGCGGTGATACAGATGGCGAGGATTAATACAAGCAATTGGGGTGAATTTGAGATTGGGACTCTGTTCGAGGTCAGTCGACCTGCAACTCGATCACAGGCGAAATATGAGGATGGTGGTATTCCGTTCGTAGCATCCGGTAACTATAACAACGGTGTTGTTAAATACTGCAAACCGTTGGGTGATGAAATTTTAGATAAAAAGGACTGTATTTCGGTTAGTCCCTTGGATGGATCGGCTTTTTATCAACCATACGATTTTCTTGGTCGCGGTGGGGCTGGTTCCGCAATTTTGCTGCTCAGAAATGAGAATATGAAAGAAATGAATGGACTGTTTATCTCATCTGTGTTGCGTGCAGCATTGACAAAGTTTTCGTACAATGACCAGATAAATTCCCATTCCATTCTTACTCAAACAATCAAACTTCCCGTCACATGTGATGGTTCCCCAGACTGGGATTGCATGGAACAGTATATGCAGCAGATTTTTGAAGAATCTAAGGCAAGCCTTGAGAATCTAGGGCAAGCCGATAGTGAACCTACTAGAGTCGATACGGAGGATTGGGGGAATTTTGTTATCGGGGACTTATTTCCTGCAATTATAAAACCTCCAGTATATCATACACGGGAGGTTACTGAGGACGATAATGGGATTCCATATGTCGTAAGAACGAAGTTTGATAATGGGATTAAATGCCGAGTAATCAAAACGGAAGATATGGATCCGAGTCCGGCAGGTGTGATTACATTTGGTGCCGAAAATGCTACATTCTTCTATCAGGAAGAAGAATTTGTTTCGGGACGCGATATTTATTATATTGATGTTCGGGGCATCAATAGATTTGCGTGTTTATTTTTGACGGCCTGTTTGCAACCTGTAGCGCAGAAGTATTCTTACAATTACGGTATGTTTCCTGATTTAGTTAAACAGGATATTATCAAACTTCCTGTCACATCCGAAGGTGCGCCAGATTGGAATTATATGGAGAATTATATGAAACAGGAGTTTCAAACTGCTGAAAGACATCTTGAAGTATTGCAATGACATTATAACTCGTAACTCCATCTGGTTCGCTTAGTAGAAATATTGTGCCGCTTCAGGCACTTATATATCGCTCCGTCGCAGACGCTGAGTGTTTTAGCGATTTCAGATACAAGCTTCATTTTGTCTACATATAGATGAATAACTTCTTCCGGCCGATATTTTCTACCCTCGATATGTTTATCTATAATGATACCGTTTTGCTTTAGTATGTTGCAGCCCGTAATTCGGTGACAGCCATATTCTTTCGCTAATGTATTGGTAGATATGCCGGAGTTATATTTACGGATAATCTCCTGAACTTCACGGTCAGATAGATGTTTCTGTTGTTGCTTGAGTGATTTTACGGTGCAATCAGGATCATAGGATGTGTCAGTGATGGATGAGTCTATTGGCTCCTCGACAGCGGTAGTATGCAATCTTCTTCGGTATTGCACAACAGCTATATAATTCTTCGAGTTATCATCCGATAGCCCTGCCAAATGAAAGCGCATGACAAAGCCATTTGTCATGCGCTTTTCTCTTTTCATAACCCACTTTATAACCCGTTTTTGGCGCAAAATAAAAGGCCCCGAGCAAGGGGGGCCTTTTATCTGTGGAATATATCTGCGCAGTACAGTGTCAGTGAGCTGGACTGCTCGCCCCCCTCTCCGTCTGCTTGCGGGGAAAGCCGTTTTTTACTGGCAGTTTTCATATGTGCACTGTCAAAATATCAACGCGCTGTCAAGGGACGTCCTCATCGAGCTTGTAGACCATATTGAGGTTTGCGAAAACGGCAATAGCAAGGTGCGGTTTAAGTTTGCCGACGAACCCAAACGAATTGTAGCGTGTATCAAAGTTAGCACCGACACCCCCGGTCAAGCGGCGGGTTTATCCGCTTGACCCCCTTTCTGGCAGCTTGTTTCCCTAATAAAACGCAGTCATATCTAGTATAATTTTCTTACTGGCAGGGATGCAGCAAGCCGGAACACATTGGTTTTTTGCTGATCGTATTCCTTTTTTATACAATTCTCTGTTTTAACAAATAGCAGTTTCACGAGGCTTTCTGTCAGTGTTATTGCATCCATTGTTTTGCAAAGCTCTATTGGTCTGTAAACAATTGATCGACTGGATGATTTTTACAGTTTGCGTCGCGGTGTAAAAGTGGCGTTGGACAGCAAAGACCACTTCCTTCAAATGACGTCGGGCGAAGAGGGGAAGGCGTGTTTTGTTTTTAACTTGCAAATTTTTCTTGACTTTTTGTCGACTAAATACTACAAGATTTTTAGCCGACGGAAAGTGAGGTGAATTCATGTCGGGGAAAAAGATGGGGCGTCCGCCATCTGAAAACCCCTTATCGGAGCGAATCTACCTGCGGGTGGACAGAGAGACCAAAGAGGTCCTCGACCAGTGCGCCAAACAAATGCACGCCACCCGCTCGGAAGTGGTCCGCAAGGGGATATACCTGGTGAGGGATGCCCTCAAAAAATGAGAGGAAGCGGCTTCCTCTTCACAAAAGCAGCCGCTTCCCAACACCACTCGCCGCCCGAAGGCAACTTGCAGCGCAAATATGATACCATGCGCGGCGGTTTCTTTCAAGGGTCGGCGACCGACTGAGAAGGGAGCAAACCGATGACAGACAACACGCTGTTGGAACGGCTCTTTCGCGGAGAACTCTGTCCGCAAGATACAATCGATCCTTGCAGCGACGCCTACCGACAGACGGCAAAAGCCCTGTGTGACGGACTGGACTGGTGGAAGGACAGGTTGTCGCCGAAGGAGCTCATCGAGCTGCAAGAGATGCAGCGGCTGTGGAACGACCGGTACAGCATGGAGCAGAGCGAGGCCTTTCGCTGTGGGGTGACCTTGGGCGTCCTCTTCTTGATGGAGGCATTGGAGGGCCGCGAGGCATTCCTTCGCCAAGGGCAGTTCAGTTGATACCTCCGAAGCATTAGATAGATTCAATAGAGGAGAAGAGGCCGACGGAGAGCAGTTTCCCGTCGGCCTCTTTTTGTTGTGGGGCAGAGACAGAGCGGCCGGTTTGCCCAGCGGAGAAAAGGGCCAGAAAGAAGGGCCCCGCCCTGCCACTGTAAAAAAATTTAGAAAGGGGGTTGCAATTCAAACTGAAACTGATATAATAACAGTTAGAAACTGATACAAAACAAATTACAGTTTGAGGTGAGTCGAGATGAAGAAAAAGGGAAGGGCACTGGCGGCCGCCCTGTTGGGCTCGCTGCTGGCCCTCACCGGTTGCGGCGGGGCGGGCGGCGGGTCAGCCGCCTCCGCGGCCGCGGGGGAGTACCACAAGATCTCTCCCCGAGAGGCCAAGGAGCGGATGGAGGCCGGCGGGGCGACGGTGGTGGATGTGCGCACTGCCGAGGAGTATGGGGAGAGCCACATCCCCGGCGCGGTGCTGGTGCCGCTGGACACCATCGGCAGCCAGCGGCCCGCCGCCCTGCCGGACACTGGGGCGGAGCTGCTGGTCTACTGCCGCAGCGGGGTGCGCAGCAGGGCCGCCGCCGAGCAGCTGGCGGCCCTGGGGTACCAGCAGGTGTACGACTTCGGCGGTATCATCGACTGGCCCTACGAGACTGTCAGAGGGGAGGAATAGGGGTTGACCAGTGAATTCAATGTGGCGGTGCACGCCCTGGTCTATTTGAGCCACCGGGGCGGCACCCTGTCCAGCGAGGAGCTGGCCCAGAACATCTGCACCAACGCCGCCCGGGTGCGAAAGGTGCTCTCCAAGCTCAAAAAGGCGGGCCTGGTGGAGACAAAGGAGGGGGCCGACGGCGGCTACCTCTTTGACCGGGACGCGGGCGAGGTGACCCTCCGCCAAATCGGCGAGGCGCTGGACTGCTGCTTTGTCTCGGCCAACTGGCGCAGTGGGGACACCGACCTGCCCTGTCTGGTGGCCTCTGGCATGGGCAAAATTATGGACGACATCTACGGCGAACTGGACGAGTGCTGCAAGGCGCGGCTGGAGGGGATCACCATCCGCTCCATCGGCCAGAAGATATTCGGCAAGCAGCCCTGACACAGGGCTTTCCCAGCCGCAGGCCTTTCCCCCGCGGTTTGGGTCGATACACGCGGGCGGGCGCCCAGTGCGCCCGCCCTGTCAAAAGGGAAAAGAGGTCTTTTCGTTGAAAAAGTACGACGCCATTGTGATTGGATTCGGCAAGGGGGGCAAGACCCTGGCCGGGGCCCTGGGAGCAGCGGGCAAACAGGTCGCCCTGATCGAGCGCTCGCCCGCGATGTACGGGGGAACCTGCATCAATGTGGGCTGCATCCCCTCCAAGTCGCTGGTCCACAGCGCCGCCCTCTCCAAGGTGCAGGGGGGCAGCTTTGCGGAGAAGGCGGCCCGGTACCGGGAGGCCATCGCAGAGAAGCGGCGGCTCACCGGCGCTCTGCGCCAGAAAAACTACGACAAGTTGGCGGGCAACCCCAATGTCCAGGTCATCGACGGGACGGCCAGCTTCCTCGGCCCCCACGCGGTGCAGGTGACCGACGGGGCGGGGCAGGTCCAGCTGCTTTGGGGGGAGAACATCTTCCTCAACACCGGCTCCCACCCCTTTGTCCCCCCGATCCCCGGCTTACAGGGGAACCCCCGGGTCTATTTGAGCGAGGGGCTGCTGGACCTGGAGGAGCTGCCCCGCCGGCTGGCCATCATCGGCGGCGGGTACATCGGGATGGAGTTTGCCTCCCTCTACACCTCCTTCGGCAGTCAGGTGACGGTAATCCAAGACGGCGGCCGCTTCCTCCCCCGGGAGGACGGGGAGATCGCCCAGGCCGTCCTGCAGCGGTTGCAGGGCCTGGGGGCGGAGGTGCTCCTCTCCACCCAGGTGAAGGAGGTGCGGGAGGAAGGCGCCCAGGCGGTCCTCGCCCTCGAGACCCCCGACGGCCCCCGCGACCTGCAGGCCGACGCGGTGCTGGTGGCCACCGGCCGCCGCCCCAATGTGGAGGGGCTCGCCCTCGACGCGGCGGGGGTGGAACTGACCGAGCGGGGCGCCGTCAAGGTGGATGAACAGCTGCGCACCACCGCCCCCCACATTTGGGCCATGGGCGACGTGGTGGGGGGGCTGCAGTTCACCTACATCTCCCTGGACGACAGCCGCATTGTCCGCTCCCAACTGCTGGGGGACGGCAGCCGCACCACCCAAAACCGCGGCGCTGTGCCCAACAGCGTCTTCCTCGACCCCGCCTTCTCCCGGGTGGGCCTCAGCGAGGAGGAGGCCCGGGCCAAGGGCTACCGGGTGAAGGTCGCCCGGCTGGCGGCCGCCGCCATCCCCAAGGCGCAGGTGCTGCAAAACCCGGCGGGGCTGCTCAAGGCGGTGGTGGACGGGGAGACCGGCCAGATTTTGGGGGCGCACCTCTTCTGCGAGGAGTCCTACGAGATGATCAACCTGGTCAAACTGGCCATGGACGCGGGCCTGCCCTACACCGCCCTGCGCGACGGCATCTACACCCACCCCACCATGAGTGAGGCGCTCAACGACCTGTTTGCCGCCCTCTCCTGAGCGCAGACAGCGCCGATTCTTTTCAGTGAAGGAGGTCCTCTATGGGCTTGTCCATCGAGACCGACGTGCCGGTCCTCACGGTATTTTTGCAGGGGCTGTTGAGCTTTTTCTCCCCCTGCGTCCTCCCCCTGGTGCCCCTCTATGTGGGGTACCTGGCGGGGGGGACCAAGTCGCTCGGCCCCGACGGGCAGATCCGCTACAAGCGCAGCACGGTGCTGCTGAACACCCTCTTTTTTGTGCTGGGGGTCAGCTTCGCCTTCTTCCTGCTGGGCTTTGGCTTCACGGCCCTGGGCAAGTTTTTTAGCGGCAACCGGGCGCTCTTCGCCCGCGTCGGCGGGCTGATCGTCATCCTCTTCGGCCTCTACCAGCTGGGCTTTTTCGGCGGCAAGGGGTTCAGTCGGGAGCACCGCCTCCCCCTTCGGATGGACCGCTTCGCCATGAGCCCCCTGGTGGCCCTGGTGCTGGGTTTCACCTTCAGCTTTGCCTGGACCCCCTGCGTGGGCCCGGCCCTGGCCTCGGTGCTGCTGATGGCCTCCTCGGCCGGCTCCTCCCTGGTGGGCTTTGGGCTGGTGGGGGTCTACACCCTGGGCTTTGTCCTCCCCTTTCTGGGGGTGGGGCTCTTTACCAGCAGCCTGCTGAACTTCTTCAAGCGCCACCAGAAGGGGCTTCGCTACACCGTCAAGGTGGGGGGCGCGCTGATGATTTTGATGGGGGTGATGATGTTCACCGGCTGGATGAACGGCATCACCGGCTATCTCTCGGGCATCGGCACCGGCGGCACCGAGCAAAACGGGGCCTCCCAGAGCGCCTCCTCCTCCACCAGCGACGCGGGGGAGGGGAGCACCTCCTCCGGCGGCAGCCAGTCCCAGGGGGGCAGCTCGCAGACCAGCGCCTTCCCCGCTCCCGACTTCACCCTGGTGGACCAAAACGGCAGGACCCACACCCTGTCGGAATACAGGGGCAAGGTGGTCTTTCTCAACTTCTGGGCCACCTGGTGCGGCCCCTGCCAGCGGGAGATGCCCGACGTGCAGGCCCTCTACGAAAAGTACGGAGAGAACAGCAGCGACGTGGTGGTGCTGGGGGTGGCCAACCCCAAGAGCGCCAAGTACCCCCGCAACCAGGACGTCAGCCGGGAGGAGGTCGTCTCCTTCCTGCAGAAAAACGGATACGACTACCCGGTGGTGATGGACGAGACCGGCGCGGTCTTTGACGGCTACGGCATCACCGCCTTCCCCACCACCTATATGATCGACCGGGACGGCAATCTCTTCGGCTATGTGCCGGGGATGCTCACCCGCTCGGTGATGGAACAGATCGTACAGCAGACCCTCGACGGCAGCAGCCGGTCTTGAGGGAGGAGAAAGGATGCGTTTGCAAATGGAACCACTGGTGTTGACAGAAGCCAATTTTGAAGCGGAGGTCGAGCGCTACGACGGCCTGGCGGTCATCGACTTTTGGGCCCCCTGGTGCGGCCCCTGCCGGATGTTTTCCCCCATCGTCGACGAGATCGCGGCCGACCCGCCCGCCGGGGTGAAGGTCTGCAAGGTCAATGTGGATGAGCAGCCCGGCCTGGCGGTGCGCTACCAGGTGATGAGCATCCCCACCCTGCTGCTGGTCAAAGGCGGCCGGGTGGCGGCCACCAGCATCGGCTTTCAGGACAAAAAGGCGGTCCTCGCCCTCATCGAAAAACACCGCTGAACAGCGCAGAGAGGCGCCCCGCGCCCCCACAGGGGGGAGCGGGGCGCCTCTTTTGTGGCGGAGAGAAGTCATAAAATATTCAGAAAAAAGGGCGCTGGATGGCGGGGGGATCGTGTATACTGGTAAGCAGAGAAGAGAGAGGGGGAAGAGGGGATGGAGCACAGAGAGGCCAGGCGGCTGGTCCGCAAAGCGCTGCCCAACCTGCTCATCGTGTTGGCGGGGGTGCTGCTCTACGCCTTTTTCTCCCACTTTGGGGAGATCTCGCGGGCCGCGGGGGCGGCGCTGGGGCTGCTGGCCCCCTTTTTGGCGGCCTTTGGCATCGCCTATTTGCTGGCCAAGCCCCTCGGGTGGATCGAGCGGCGCTGGCTCTGCGGCGTCAAGAGTCCCCGCGCCCGCCGCATTGCGGCGGTGGGGATCGTCTACCTGCTCTTTCTGGGGCTGATCGCCGCCCTGGTCGCCCTGCTCATCCCCCAGCTCGTCGCCAGCATCCGCAGCCTCATCGCCCAGAGCGGCGGCCTCATCGCCCAGGGGAGCGCCTTTTTGCAGCGGGTACTGGCCGAATACGGCATCGGCCCGGACCGGATCGCCGGCGTCCTCCAGTCCTGGGAGGGGATCTGGGACAAGGCCATCGCCTTTTTGCAGGCCGCCCTGCCCAAACTGGTGGGCTGGTCGATGTCGGTGGGGGGCTTTTTGGTCAAGGCCCTGCTGGCGCTGGTGGCCTCGGTCTACCTGCTCTACAACAAAGAGCGGTTTTGCTCCCAGTGCAAGCGGGTCCTCTACGCCCTCTTTTCGCGGCGGCGGGTGGATGGCGCGCTGCGGGTGGGGGCGCTGGCCCACCGCACCTTCGGCGGCTTTCTCACCGGGCAGATCGCCGACTCGCTGCTGGTGGGGGTGCTCTGCTTCATCGGCACCTCCCTGCTCAAAATCCCCTACGCGCCGCTGGTGAGCGTGGTGGTGGGCTGCACCAACGTCATCCCGGTGTTCGGCCCCTTTTTGGGCGGGGTGCCATCGGGGCTCATCATCCTCATCGCCGACCCGGTCAAGTGCCTGTGGTTTGTCCTCTTCATCCTCTGCCTGCAGCAGATCGACGGCAACTTCATCTGCCCCCGCATCCTGGGCCAGTCCATCGGCCTCTCCCCCTTCTGGGTGATGCTGTCCATCGTGGTGGGTGGCGGTCTTTTCGGCCCCCTGGGGATGTTTCTGGCCGTGCCCACCTTTTCGGTGCTCTACACCCTCTTTGGCGAGTTTGTCGGCCGGCGGCTGCGGCGCCGGGGCCTCGCCCCCGCGGGGGAGGAGGGCTCGCCGCCCCCTCTCGAGGGGAGGGCCGAGTGACCGTCCCCGCCCGGCGGGTCGCCCCCATGCAGAGGGGCGGCCCGCTTTTTTTGCGCCGGTTGACAGGGGGGCGGGCAGCTTGTAAACTAACAGAGAAAGGGGCGCTTGTGACCGGTGCGGGCCGCGCCGAAAGCGCCTTGACAAAAGGGCTGTGCGGGCCCGGTACAGAAGGGGTGTTTTGCAGTGGAGAGAGAGCGGGTCTGGCTGTTGGATTCCACCATGCGCGACGGCGCGCAGGGGAAGAACATCTCCTTTTCGGTGGAGGACAAGGTGGAGATCTTGCGGGCCTTGGACCGGCAGGGGATCCCCTATATCGAGGCGGGGAACCCCTCCTCCGGGCCCAAGGACCTGCTCTTTTTTGAGCGGGCGCGGCAGGTCCCCCTGGAGCACAGCAAGCTGGTGGCCTTTGGCGCCACCTGCCGCAAATTCCTCGCCCCGCAGGAGGATCGGGGGATCGCCGCCCTCTGCGAGGCGGGGACCCCGGCGGTCTGCATCTTCGGCAAGAGCTGGGACCTCCACGTGAAGGACGTGCTCAAGACCACCCTAGAGGAAAACCTGCGGATGATCGGGGAGACCGTCGCCTACCTGAAGGGGCAGGGGAAGGAGGTCCTCTACGACGCCGAGCACTTCTTCGACGGCTACCGCCAAAACCCCCGCTACGCCATGGAGACCGTCCGCGCCGCCCGGGACGCCGGGGCCGACTGGGTCGTCCTCTGCGACACCAACGGGGCCACCCTCCCCAGCGAGGTCCGACGGGCGACCCAGCAGGTCTGCCGGGAGCTGGGCTGCCCGGTGGGCATCCACTGCCACAACGACATCGGCTGCGCCGTGGCGGCCAGCCTGGCGGCGGTGGAGGGCGGGGCGCGGATGGTGCAGGGCACCTATGTGGGCTTTGGCGAGCGCTGCGGCAACGCCAACCTCTCGACGGTGCTCCCCACCCTGCAACTGAAGATGGGCTACCCCTGCGTGGAGAAGGAGCAGATGGCCCGCCTGACCAAGACCGCCCGCATCATCTCCGACGTGGCCAACCTCACCCTGCCCGACAGCATGCCCTATGTGGGGGGCGGCGCCTTCTCCCACAAGGCGGGGATGCATGTGGACGCCGTGCACAAGAACAGCCGCACCTTTGAGCACATCTCCCCCGACCTGGTGGGAAACAAGCGCCACATCCTCATCAGCGAGGTGGGGGGGAAGGCGGTGCTCTACCACAGCATCCGCAAGGTCGACCCCACCATGCCCCCCGACGCCCCCGAGATCACCGAGGTGCTGGAGGACGTGAAGGCCAGGGAGCTGCGGGGTTACCAGTACGAGTCGGCCGAGGCCAGCTTGCAGGTGCTGATCCTCAAGCACCTGGGGATGCACCGCCCCCACTTCAAGTTGGAGCTCTACCGCATCTTCAGCGAACAGGAGTCGGGGGTGTTCAGCACCTCCTCGGCCATCTGCAAGGTGCGGGTGGGGGACCAGTACGAGATGACCGCCGACGAGGGGCGGGGCCCGGTCAACGCCCTGGACAACGCCGTGCGCAAGGCGGTGACCCGGTTTTACCCCGCCATCGCCCGGGTGCGGCTGACCGACTACAAGGTGCGGGTGGTGGAGCAGAGCGCCAACTCGGCCTCCCGGGTGCGGGTGCTCATCGAGTCCACCGACGGCGAAAATGTCTGGACCACGGTGGGGGTCTCCCACGACATCATCCGCGCCTCCCTGCGCGCCCAGGTGGATTCGCTGGAGTACAAGCTCCTCCGGGACGACGGCATCCTGTGACCCCTCATTCGCCCCCTAAAACTGGAAAAGGTGTACAGAATTTGAGCGATTGTTTGCGCCCTCTGGTGGAATTGCCAAAAACAGAGGGCGCCTCTGTTTTTCTGTTGACTTTAGCGTGCTACTATGCTACTATGATGAAGCAACAAGGCGGAGACGCCGACACGATGAAAACCAATAGGGGGAATCACAGATGAAACAGATGGATCGAGTGAAGCAAATTTTGGGCATCGCCCTGGCGGCGATGATGGCGCTGGCCACCTTTACCGGCTGCGGCGCAGCGGCAGCCGACGCCTCTTCCAAGGGAGAGGGGCAGGATCTGCTGGCCCAGATCAAAGCCAAAGGCAAGATCGTTGTGGGAATGAACGCGGAATTCGCCCCCTATGAATTCCACGCCATCGTGGACGGCAAGGACACGGTCTCCGGGTTTGACGTCGAGCTGGCAAAGGCCATCGCCAGCGACCTGGGCGTCGAGCTGGAAATCAAGGAGATGGAGTTTGAGGGGCTCATCAGCGCCCTCAACGCCGGGCAGTGCGACGTGCTGATCTCCGGCCTGGCCACCACCGAGAAGCGCCGCCAGCAGGTGGACTTCTCCGACCCCTACTACACCGGCAAAAACCTCCTCTTGATGAACAAGAAAAACACCGAGGGGATGGACAGCGTGGCCGAGTTGGCCGACAACAAGATCGGCATTCAGATGTCCTCCACCCAGCAGGTGTACGCCCAGAACAACTTGGAGCCCCAGGGCACCCAGGTGACCTACATCGGCAGCATGAACACCCTGCTCATGTCCCTCAAGGCCGGGCAAATCGACGGCATCGTCACCGACGACACGGTCTGCCGCACCATGGTCATCTCCAACCCGGACCTGGTCATCAACCAGAACTGCACCTTCCCCAGCGAAAACCCCGGCGAGGACTCCACCGCCGTGGCCATCCCCAAGGGGGAGAGCAGCCTGACAGCCGAAATCAACAAGACCATCGCCCGCCTGAAAGCCGACGGACAGATGGAGAAGCTGGTGGACGAGGCCTGCGCCCTGGCGGCGCAGAACGCCGGCAGCGAGGAATAGCACCCCACACCGCAGAGCAAAAACGGGCGAGCAAAGCCGCCCGTTTTCCTTTGCCGAGATCCCGGCCGGCCCGGCCGGATGCAAACGGGCCAGCGACCGGCCCCCGCCCCGGCGGGAGGGGGCCAGAGAGGAAGATGTCACCGTGAATTTCAGTTTTTGGAGCGGGTACAAGGCCAGCTACTTTTCCAGCCTCTGGATGACTTTGAAGCTCTCCCTTGTCTCGATCCTCTTCGCCACCCTGCTGGGGGTGCTGCTCTATTTTCTCAAGACCTCCCGGCTGGGGTATAAAAAACTTCGCCCCCTGTCCCTCCTCGCCTCGGCCTTTATCGAGGTGATGCGCTGCGTGCCCATGCTGCTTTTGATGATCATCGTCTACTCGGGCAGCAAAATCGCCCTGGGCTTCAACTTCACCTCCTTTCAGGCGGCGGTGATCGCCATTGTCATGAACGCCAGCGTCTACATCTGCGAGGTGGTCCGCGCCGGGATCGAGGCGGTGGACCGGGGCCAGATGGAGGCCGCCCGCAGTCTGGGGATGAGCCGCCGCAAGGCCATGTGGCTGGTGGTGATGCCCCAGGCGGTCAAGAACATCCTGCCGGCCATCGGCAACGAGTTCGTGGGGGTCATCAAAAACTCCTCCATGGCCTCGGTCATCGGGGTGGCGGAGCTGCTCTTCACCTCGAAAAACATCTCCGGCGCCACCTTCCTGCCCCTGGAACCCCTGCTGGTGGCCGCCGCCTTCTACTTCGTTTTGACCTTTACCCTGGGGCGGCTGATGCTCTGGGTGGAGAGGAGGTACAAAGTCAGTGATAACCGTTAAAGATCTGTACAAATCCTTCGGCGAAAACGGGGTGCTCAAGGGCATCTCGGAAACGGTGGAAAAGGGCGAGGTGGTGGTGGTCATCGGCCCCTCCGGCTCGGGCAAATCCACCTTCCTGCGCTGCCTCAACCTGTTGGAGCGGCCCACCTCGGGGACCATTGTCTTTGAGGGGCAGGAGATCACCGGCAAGCGCTTTGACGAGGACAAACTGCGGGAGAAGATGGGGATGGTCTTTCAGCAGTTCAACCTCTTCCCCCACAAGACGGTGCTGCAAAACGTGACCATGGCCCCCATCAAGGTCAAGGGCCAGAAGCCGGAAGCCGCCCGGAAGCGGGGGCTGGAACTGCTGGAGATGGTGGGCCTTTCGGACAAGGCCGACAGCTACCCGAACTCCCTCTCGGGCGGGCAGAAACAGCGGGTGGCCATCGCCCGCGCCCTGGCCATGGACCCGGACGTGATGCTCTTTGACGAGCCCACCTCGGCCCTGGACCCCGAGATGGTGGGGGAGGTGCTGGCGGTGATGAAGCAGCTGGCCCAGGGGGGGATGACCATGGTGGTGGTCACCCACGAGATGGGCTTTGCCCGGGAGATGGGGGACCGCATCCTCTTCATGGACGACGGGGTCATCGTGGAGCAGGGCAGCCCGGAGGAGCTCTTCGGCAACCCCCAAAACCCCCGCACCGTCGACTTCCTCTCCAAGGTGCTTTGAGCGGGGGGAGGGGCAAAAAAGAAATTGACAAACCCCAACCGGTGGGGTATGATGAAGTCGCTATCAAAAACAAATAGTCAAACGGGGGGCTGGCGTAAACCGGCTGAGATTGGGCAGTGACCTGCCCTGACCCGCGAACCTGTACGGATAATGCCGGCGTAGGGATTTGTCAGCAAGGGAACAGACTGCCAAGGCTGTACGGGTGCGCGCCCGTGCAGCCTTTTTTGCGCTGCGATGAGAGAAGGAGGAAGAAAAAATGAGTGAAAAACAGCCGGAGTGCAGCATTGCCATCCAGGTCCTGCCCAAGGTGGAGGGCGAGGAGGTCATCCGCGTGGTGGACGAGGTCATCGCCTACCTGAAATCCAGCGGTCTGCCGGTCTTTGTGGGCCCCTTTGAGACCACGGTGGAGGGCCCCTTTGACCAGTTGATGGAGATGGTCAAGGAGTGCCAGAAAATCTGTATCCGCGCCGGCGCGCCGGGGGTCAGCTCCTACGTGAAGATCGCCTACAATCCGAGTGTGGGGGTGTGGTCCATTGACAAAAAGGTCACGAAGCATCACCAGTAAACTCTACCCCTTTGCCCTCATCGCCCTGCTGCTGGCGATCTGGAGCGGCATCTCCTACTTCGGCGTCCTGCCGGGGTATATGCTGCCCTCCCCCTGGGCGGTGGCGCGGGCCTTTGTCAAGGACTTCGGGCTCTTGATGGACCACGCCCGCATCTCCCTCTGGGAGTCCTTTCTGGGGCTGTTTTGCAGCACCGCCCTGGCCTTTGTGCTGGCGGTGCTGATGGACCGCTTCCTCTTTTTGCACCGCTCGGTCTACCCGCTGCTGGTGCTCACCCAGACGGTGCCCTCCATCGCCATCGCCCCGCTGCTGGTGCTCTGGTTTGGCTACGGCCTCACCCCCAAGGTGTTGCTGATCGTCATCGTCTGCTTTTTCCCCACGGTCATCGGGCTGCTCTCGGGCTTTGCCGCGGTGGACCGGGACGTGATCCGCCTCTTCACCTCCATGGGGGCCTCCAAGTGGCAGATCCTGTGGCAGGTGAAGATCCCCTCGGCGCTGCCCCACTTCTTCTCGGGCTTTCGCATCGCCGCCTCCTACTCCATTGTGGGCGCGGTGGTGGCCGAGTGGCTGGGGGGCGAAGGGGGCCTGGGCGTCTACATGACCCGGGTGCGCAAGTCCTATGCCTTTGACAAGATGTTCGCCGTCATCTTTTTGGTGAGCATCATCAGCCTGCTGCTGCTCAAGCTGGTGGGCTGGGCGGAGAAGAAGGCAATGCCCTACAACCAAAAACAGAAGTCTTGAAAATCGAGGAGAAAAGAAGAGATGAAGATGAAAAAGTGCTTGGCTGTCCTGCTGGCCCTCACCCTGTGCGCCCTGCCCATGAGCGGGTGCAGAAAAGGCGACTCCGGCGAAAAAGACGGCCTGACCGACATCACCGTGGTGCTGGACTGGGTGCCCAACACCAACCACACCGGCATGTACGTGGCCCTGGAAAAGGGCTATTACGAGGAGGCGGGGCTCAAGGTGCACATCCAGCAGCCCCCCGAGGACGGCGCCCTCTCCCTGCTGGCCGGCGGCAAGGCCCAGTTCGCCGTCAGCGTGCAGGAGCAGATCGCCGCCGCCCTCGCCTCGGACAGCCCGCTGCCGGTGACCGCCGTGGCCTCCATCATCGACCACAACACCTCCGGCATCATCTCCCTGAAGGAGACCGGCATCCGCTCCCCCAAAGACCTGGAGGGCAAGCGCTACGCCGCCTGGGACAGCCCCTTTGAAAAGGCCACCCTCACCGACATCATGTCCGCCGACGGGGGGGACTACGACAAGGTGAAGATGATCCCCAACAGCGCCACCGACCTGATCACCGCCCTGAACACCGACATCGACGCCGCCTGGATCTTTTACGCCTGGGACGGGGTCGCCTGCAAGGTCAAGGGGATGGACTTTGACTACATGAACATGAAGGACCTGAACCCCGTCTTTGACGAGTACACCCCCCTCCTGGCCTCCAGCAACGCCTTTTTGCAGGAGCACCCCGACCAGGCCCGGGCCTTTTTGGCCGCCACCGCCAAGGGGTACCAGTACGCCATGGAAAACCCGGAGGACGCCGCCAAGATCCTGGTCAAGCACGCCCCCGAGATCGACGAGGCGATCGCCGTCGAGAGCCAGAAGTGGCTGGCCGACCAGTACCAGGGCGACAAGCCCCACTGGGGCACCTTTGACCCGGTGCGCTGGGGGAACTTCTTCAAGTGGATGGAGGAGAAGGGCCTGGTGGACAGGGACATCAGCACCGAGGGCTTTACCAACGACTACCTGCCCGCCCAGTGAGGGGAAACGCCATGTCTTTTTTTACCGCCGAAAAAATCACCAAGTCCTATGACGGGCGCACCATCATCCGCGACATCGACCTGCGGGTGGAGGAGGGGGAGATCGTCTGCCTGCTGGGGGTCAGCGGGATCGGCAAGACCACCCTCTTCAACGTCCTCTCCGGGCTGGAGCCGGCCGACAGCGGCCGGGTGACCCTGGACGGGGCCGACATCACCGGCCGCACCGGGGTGGTCAGCTACATGCAGCAAAAGGACCTGCTGCTCCCCTTCAAGACGGTGCTGCAAAACGTCTGCGTCCCCCTGCGGCTGCAGGGGGTGGGGCGCAAGGAGGCCCGGGAGCGGGTGCGCCCCTACTTTGCGCAGTTCGGCCTGGCGGGGTGCGAGGACCAGTACCCCAACCAGCTCTCGGGGGGGATGCGGCAGCGGGCCGCCTTTCTGCGCGCCTACCTCTTTTCCAGCAAGATGATGCTGCTGGACGAGCCCTTTGGCGCCCTGGACGCCATCACCAAGTCGCAGATCCACAGCTGGTACCTGCAGGTGATGGAGGCCGTTCGCTCCTCCACCCTCTTCATCACCCACGACATCGACGAGGCGATCCTCCTCTCCAACCGCATCTACATCCTCACCGGCGCCCCCGGGGAGATCGGGCTGGAGCTGCCGGTGCGCTGCAGCGGCAGGCGGGACGCCGACTTTCCCCTCACCGACGAGTTCCGGGAGACCAAGCTGCGCATCCTCCACTTCATCCGCCAGTCGGTGGAGGGGGAGTAAAGGGCAGCCCGTTCGCCTTCCCACATCGACAGCCCGCCCGGATGGCGGGCTGTTTTTGGTTGCAATTTTGGCGGCCCCTTTCCGGGGAGGGCCAGAGGGTCTTCACACCGGGCTTCCCGAGAGGGAAGGGCGCGAAAGGCGCAATGAGCAAGGCGATTTTGGAGATGGATGGCAAAAAATAGTCGCCCAGACGACCGGTTTGCCGGTGGCGGTGCGGGTCGTGTGGTCCTGAAATTTCGGTGTCCCTCGCGGAACGAAACCCGCATGATGTCCTTTTAGGGCCGGCGCATCCCACCTGTTCAACGGGCGGCTTTGATTGCCCGCACCGCCCTCCACTCCCTTTTTACGGGCCCTTTTTCCGGCGGCAGGGAGGGGTCCCCGCGGAGAGCGCCTTTCACCGGTTGGAAAAAAAGTGAAAATTTTACCGCTTTCCACCTTTAAAATCCATCGGGAATGGAGTATAATAGGCCCATCGAAAAAGGAAAGAAAAGGAGGATCTTGCAAGTGAAACAGACCTTTATCACCGGCGGCAACATCGTGGATGTGGAGGCCGGAACGGTTCTCACCGGCAGCAGCATTTTGGTGGAGGACGGGCTCATCAAAGAGGTGGGTGTCCTACAGGCCCCCGAGGGGGCGGAGGTGATCGACCTCAAGGGCGCCACCGTCCTGCCGGGGCTCTTCAACTGCCATACCCACATGAACCTGGCGCCGGTGGCCAACCCCACCTACACCGAGACCGACGCCCAGGTCACCATGTTCTCCCTGGAGCAGCTGAAGATGCACATCCAGTCGGGAGTGACCTTCATCCGCGATGTGGGCGGCATCCACTACATCGACGTGGACATCCGCGACGAGGCCAAGGCCGGCAAGATCCTCGCCCCGGACATGCAGGTCTCGGGCAAGTGCATCTGCATGACCGGCGGACACGGCTGGTCCATGGGGCGGGAGGCCGACGGCCCCGACGACTGCCGCAAGGCCGCCAGAGAGCAGCTCAAGGCGGGGGCCGACTGGGTCAAGGTGATGGCCACCGGCGGCGTCATGACCAAAGGGGTGGAGCCGGGTTCCCCCCAGCTGGGCGAGGACGAGCTGCGGGCCGCCATTGAGGAGGCCCACAAGGTGGGGGCCAAGACCTGCACCCACGCCCAGGGGATGACCGGCATCAAAAACGCCCTGCGGGCGGGGGTCGACTCCATCGAGCACGGCTTTTTTATGGACGACTGGTGCTTTGACTACATGAAGGAGCACGGCGTCTACTACGTGCCCACCCTGGCGGCGGTGCACTGGATCGTGGTCAAGGGCACCGAGGCGGGCATTGCCGACTACGTGGTGCGCAAGGCCGAAAATGCGGTGGAGGCCCACCTGGACACCTTCCGCCGCGCCCACGAGGCCGGGGTCAAGATCGCCCTGGGCACCGATGCGGGCACCCCCTTCAACAGCCACGCCATGACCGCCTACGAGATGGTGCTGATGGTGAAGGCGGGCATGACCCCCATGGAGGCCATCCGCACCGGCACCATCGACGCCGCCGAGCTCTGCTCGGTGGAGGACAGCTTGGGCAGCATCGCCCCGGGCAAAAAGGCCCACCTGGCGGTCTTTGCCGAGAACCCGGTGGAAAACATCGAGGCCGCCCTCAACTGTGTGATGACCATCAAAAACGGCGAGGTCGTCTACCGGGCGTAGGACCCCCTTGTAAAGAGCGCCAAAAGGCCTGGAAAACCAAACGGTTTTCCAGGCCTTTTTTGCCCGTTTTGCCCGCCGCGGGAGAGGGGGGCGGTTACAGCCACTCGCCCCAGCGCCTGACATAGAGCCGCTTGACCAGCTGGGAGGCCACGCAGTAGCCGCCCAGCAGCAGGGCCAGACAGGGGAGGAAGGCCAGGGGCAGGGGGCGCAGGTCGATGGCCGCAGCCGCCGGCCCAAAGCCCAGAAAGAGGGCCACGGCCCCCACCACCCCGGTGGAGAGGGCCAGGGGCAGGGCGGCCCTGCTCTGCACAAAGGGGATGCGGGCGGTGCGGATCATGTGCACCACCGCGATCTGCGACAGGGTGCCGAAGACAAAGCAGCCGCACTGAAAGAGGGGGGCCAGCCCCGCTGTATTCGCCCCCAGCCAGAACCAGAGCAGCAGGTAGAGGGCGATGTCGAACAGCGAGCTGAGGGGCCCCATGATCAGCATGAAGCGCTGGATGGTGCCGGTCTCCCAGCGGCGGGGGGAGCGGAGGTAGGAGGCGTCCACCCGGTCGAAGGGGATGCCCAGCTGGGCGAAGTCGCAGAGGAGGTTTTGGATGAGGATGTGCACCGGCAGCAGGGGGAGGAAGGGGAGAAAGAGGCTGGCCACCATCACCGAGATCATGTTGCCGAAGTTGCCACTGGCGGCCATTTTGATGTATTTGACGATGTTGCCGAAGGTGCGACGCCCCTCCAGCACCCCCTCTTCCAAGACCATCAGGTCCTTTTTCAGCAGGATGATGTCGGCGGTCTCCTTGGCGATGTCCACGGCGCTGTCCACCGAGATGCCCACGTCCGCCTGGCGCATGGCCGGGGCGTCGTTGATGCCGTCGCCCATGTAGCCCACCGTGTGCCCGGCGCGCTGAAAGGCCTCCACCACCCGGCTCTTCTGCAGGGGGGAGAGCTTGGAGAAGAGCTGGCAGCGCTGCACGGCCTCGCCCAGGGCGCTGTCGTCCATCTCCTCCACCTGGGCGCCGGTGAGCCGGTGGCCGGTGTCAATGCCCACCTTGCCGCAGACCTTGACGGCCACCCCCTCGCTGTCCCCGGTGAGGACCACCGTGCGCACCCCGTGTTGGCGCAGGGCGGCGACAGCGGCCCCGCTGCTCTCCTTGGGCGGGTCGAGAAAGCCGATGAAGCCCAGCAGCACCATCTCCCGCTCGTCGGCCACCGAGAAGTTTTCGGCCGCCGGGAGCTCGTTTTTCTGGGCGACGGCGATCATCCGCAGCCCCTCGGCGCTGTGGGCGGCGCAGAGGGCGAGGGCCGCCTGCCGCACGTCGGGGGTCAGGGGCAAAATGGCCCCGTCCAGCTCGGCGAAGGCGCAGATCGAGAGCACCTCCTCCACCGCCCCCTTGGTGATGAGCTGCCGCTTGCCGCTGCCGTCGGACAGCACCACGCTCATCCGCCGGCGGCTGAAGTCAAAGGGGATCTCGTCCACCCGGGTGTAGCCCTCCAGCAGCGGGGGGAGGCCGTTTTCCCCGGCGCGGCCGATGATGGCCAGGTCGATGAGGTTTTTGAGCCCGGTCTGAAAGGCGCTGTTGAGGTAGGCGTGGCGGAGGATGCGCAGGTCGTCCCCGCCCCGCACGTCCATGTACTTTTCCAGCACGATCCGGTCCTCGGTGAGGGTGCCGGTCTTGTCGGTGCAGAGCACATCCATCTCGCCGAAGGTCTGGATCGAGCTGAGGGTCTTGACGATGGTCTGGTGTTTGGACATGGCCACCGCCCCCTTGGCCAGGGTGGAGGTCATGATCATGGGCAGCATTTCGGGGGTGAGACCCACGGCGATGGTGACGGCGAAGAGGAGGGCGCCGCCCCAGTCCCCCTTGGTGAAGCCGTTGACCAGAAAGATGACCGGCACCATCGCCAACATGAAGCGGATGAGCAGCCGGCTGACCCCGTCCACCCCCCGCTCAAAGCTGTTTTTTGCCCGGTCGCCCGACAGGCTCTGGGCCATGGAGCCGAAGTAGGTGTTGTTCCCGGTGGCCACCACCAGGGCGGTGGCGCTGCCGCTGATCATGTTGGAGCCCATAAAGCCCAGGTCCCCCAGGTCGGTGAGGGCCCCCTCTTCGCCCCCGGGCAGCTGGGCGAACTTCTCCACCGGGGCCGATTCCCCGGTGAGGGCCGCCTGGGAGAGAAAGGCGTCCTTGGCGGCGAGGAAGCGGACGTCCCCGGGGATGATGTCCCCCGCCGAGAGGCGGACCACGTCCCCCGGCACCACCTGGTCGATGGGGATGGAGCGGGTCTCGCCCTCCCGCACCACGTCGACCTGGTTGGAGATCATCGACTGCAGGGCGGCCGCGGCCTTGCCCGAGCGCTCGCCCTGCACAAAGGAGACCAGGCCCGACAGCCCCACCAGGGCCAGCACGATGACGACGGTGGTGACGTCGCCGCTCTGGGAGAGGAGCACGTCGGTGACAAAGGTGATGGCCGCCACCAGCAGTAAAACCAGGTTAAAGGGGTTGACAAAGGCCTGCCCCAGCCGGTAGAGAAGGCCGTGGCGCGCCTCGCTGCGGATGCGGTTGGGGCCGCACTCCTCCAATCTCTCGGCGGCGGCAGCGGCCGAGAGGCCGCGGGGGCCGCTGCCCTGCAATTGCAGGGCCTCCTCCCCGGTGCAGCGGGCGTAGGGGCGCAGCAGCTCCTCGCTGGCCCGGCGTTTTTGAATGGCGCGGTTGGAACCGGCGCCGCTGTGTCTTTGCAGAAACATCTTGCATCATCCTCTCCATTCCAGTGTTGCCAAAAATGCAGAGCTGGATGAACAGGACCGAACGAAACTGTCTTTTTTTCGCCGCCTGGGCGACGGACTGCGCGCCCCCTACCGAAAGCGGGAGGGGAGAGGCCGCGCAGCGGCGCACAGGGCGATTCGCCCCGGAAGGCAGTCGGGTCCGGCCGATCTGTCCCTCCACCTTCGAACGCGCATCCTCTCTCACCTCCCGATGTGCACAGTGTATGGGGGCGCCTGTCTCTGCGCCCCCTTTTGGCCCTCCCATTATACGGCCGCCAGGGGGTGGGAACAAGGGCCAATTGCCACGAAGATGGGGGTGCGTCCGG
Organism: Acetanaerobacterium sp. MSJ-12; assembly: GCF_018917875.1. Lineage (NCBI taxonomy): Bacteria > Bacillati > Bacillota > Clostridia > Eubacteriales > Oscillospiraceae > Acetanaerobacterium > Acetanaerobacterium sp. MSJ-12. Next base: position 41,972 of record NZ_JAHLPK010000005.1, read on the forward strand.
GCAGAATTTTGGGCATTTGGGGCAGAAAAGCGCCCCCTGCCTTGGGGCGGCTGCGGGGAAAAAAGGCGGTTGACAACCGCTGTCGGGAAGGGTAAACTAAAAACGAAGTTACACGCTGCTAACCGCTGGGCGCGGCGCGCTGTAAAGGGGAGAGAGGGTGGCCGCAAAGACCCGGGCAAAGGGGCTATGCGGGGCGCAGCTGACAGCGGCAAGGCTGCGCTACCCGCTCATTTTGAAAGAGGGCGGGCGGCTGCGCTCGGCCGACCGGGCGCGGCGGCTGGGGGGCACCCGGGCCAGCGTCGACCGGATGCTGCCGGCCCTGGCGGCAGACGATCTGGTGACCCAGCGGGAGGGGCGGCCCTGCCTGCCTCCCACCGGAGGGCAGGCGGCCCGGGCGCTGGCGGCGCGCTACTGACAGGTGGGGGAGTGCCTCTGCCGCCTCCTCGACCTCTCGCCCCAGGCGGTGCTGGCCCTCGGGCTGGACAGCCGCTGAAGCCCGGCTTTTGACTGGCACGCGCCGCCGAGCTGTGGTACACTAGAAGAAAATTGGGAGAGAGGAGGGGAGAGCGATGCGGGCTTTTTTGTCCCCCGCTAAGCAGATGCGCCCCTACACCCGCCCCGACGCGGTCCTGCGCGCCCCCCGCTTTGCCGCCGACGCTGCGCAGCTGGCGGGGCAGCTGCGGGAGTTGGCCCCCTGGCAGCTGGAGAGTTTGATGAAGATCAGCCCCAAGCTGGGGCTGCAGGCCTTTTCCCTCTACCAGGAGTTTGGGGTGGAGCGGCCCCTGGCCCCCGCCCTCTACGCCTATGTGGGGCTGCAGTACAAGTACCTGGCCCCCGAGGACTTTACGGGCGAGGAGCTGGCCTTTGCCGACGCCTGCCTGCGCATCGGCAGCGGCCTCTACGGCCTGCTGGCCCCCTGTGACGGGGTGTCCCCCTACCGGCTGGAGATGGGCTGCAAGCTGGCGGTGGGGGAGAGCCGCGACCTCTACGCCCACTGGGGCGACCGGCTGGCAAAGGCCCTCTTTGAGGGGGGCGAGCCGGTGCTCAACCTGGCGTCGGGGGAGTACGCCCGCGCCATTGCCCCCCACCTGGGCGGCGGGGAGGAGTGGATCACCTGTCGGTTTTTGGTGCGCCGGGGGCGGGCGCTCAAGTGCCTCCCCACCGAGGCGAAGATGGCCCGGGGGCGGATGGCGCGCTACCTGGTCAAGCACCGGGTGACAGACCCGCGCGCCGTCCGGGATTTCTGCGAGGACGGCTACCAGTTCTTGCCCCGGCTGTCGGGGGAGCGGACCTACACCTTTGCCAAGGGGCTGTAAAAAGGGGCTGGACCCGCATGGGTCCAGCCCTTTTTCTCATTTTTCGCCGGCCATCCCCTCGTCGGGGGAGGGCTCCTCCTGGGGGAGGAGGCGGCGCAGGGTGGCCAGATAGGTGGGGATGATCAGGGCGCAGGAGCCCAGCCAGGCCAGGGGGGAGGCCAGGCAGACGCCGGCGTAGCCGATGAACCGGGCCAGCACCAGGGCGGCGGCCACCCGCATCACCAGCTCAAAGACGCCGGCCACCATGGGGACCATGGCCCGCCCCATCCCCTGGATGGTGTTGCGGTAGACAAAGACGCAGCCCAGCAAAAAGTAGAAGATGGAGACCAAGTTGAGATAGGTCTGGGCCTGGGTGAAGACGGTGGGGTCGGCCTCCCCCACAAACAGCCGCACCAGCGGGTGCCCCAGGCCGATGACCAGCCCCGCCCCGGCTAGGGAGAACGCCAGGGAGAGAAGGGTGGACTTGCGCACCCCGTCCCGGATGCGGCGGTACTTTCCGGCGCCGTAGTTCTGGGCGGAAAAGGTGGCGATGGCCACCCCGATGGAGGCCAGGGGCTGGGTGGCCAGCTGGTCGATCTTCGAGGCGGCGGTGAAGGCTGCCACTGTAGTGGAGCCAAATCCGTTGAGCACCCCCTGCACCACGATGCTGCCCACGGCGATGATGCAAAACTGAAAGGCCATGGGGGTGGCGATGCGCAGGTGCTCCCAGGCAAAGCGGCCGCGCCAGACCCAGTCCTCCCGGTGCAGCCGCAGGATGGCAAAGCGCCGAAAGATGTAGAGCAGGCAGAGCAGCCCGGAGAGGACCTGGGCGATGACGGTGGCCCAGGCGGCCCCGGCCACCCCCATGCCGAAGTTGACGATGAAGACGATGTCCAGCACCACGTTGCAGACCGAGGCGATGATAAGGAAGAACAGCGGGGTGCGGCTGTCCCCCAGGGCCCGAATGACGCTGGAGAGGAGGTTGAAAAAGAGGGAGGCGAAGATGCCGGCGAAGATCACCGACAGGTAGCGGTAGGCGTCGTCGATGATGTCGGCGGGGGTGTTCATCCCCTCCAGCAGGGGGCGGGCGGCCAGCAGGCTGACGGCGGTGAGCAGCAGGGTGAACCCGGCGCTGAGGAGGATGGAGGTGGTGAAGGAGCGACGGACCCCCGCGGCGTCCTGCGCGCCGAAGCGCTGGGCGGTGATGACCGCCAGCCCCCCGGCCAGGCCCTGGGCAAACCCCAGCACCAAGAACATGATGGAGCCGGTGGCCCCCACCGCGGCCAGCGCGTTCACCCCCAGGGTGCGCCCCACGATGATGGTGTCGGCCATGTTGTAAAACTGTTGAAACAAGTTTCCGATGAGGAGGGGAAAAGAGAAGGTGAGCAGCAGGCGGATGGGGCTGCCCTGGGTCATGTCGCGGGTCACGGCGATCATCCTTTCTTGACGGTTCCGGGGGAACCGGTTTTTTAATAACTCTTCTATCGTATTCCTTTTTGGCGCCAGGTCAAGGCGACAGAGGGATTTTGGGAAAAACTGTGCATCTGTCCAATTGCGGGGGAAGAGGTACAGAGTTTTTGGGGAAGAGTTGGAGAAAGCCAACCCCTATCGACGGGCTTCGCCCCCCTTTGCGCCCGGGGAACCGGGCGCAAAGGGGGAAAAAACCGCTTTACAAAGCGAAAAATTTGCCTTTTTTTCAAAAAATGGTATACTGAATACACGATATCACCGGCAGTCTTGCCTTTATACATAGTATTGTTTTGTCGACGATCCCTGCCGCCGGTTTATAAATGAGACGACTATTTGGAGAGAAGGAGCCAACACCATGCCTGCAAAAGAGACAAGCTTGAAACTGACCGCCACCAAGGTCTACACCATTTCCGCCAAGGACAGCACCAAAGTGATCGAGGCCGCCGGCGAGGGCCGCGAGGCCATCTACCTGGCCGAGGCGGGCGCCGCCAAGGAGCAGCAGTGGCAGTTTAAAAAAGAGGGGCGCTTTTACAAGATCCTCAACAAGGGCACCGGCAAGTGCCTGGACGTGGAGATGGGCGGCACCGACAACGGCACCCGCCTGCACCAGTGGGAGTTCGCCGGCGGCGACAACCAGCTCTGGTTTTTAGAGGAGATCGGCGAGAACCTGGTGCGCATCAAATCCAAGCAGACCGGCAAGTGCCTCGACATCGTCGACATGGCCAAGTGCGACGGCGCCCAGCTGCAGATCTGGGACGACGTGGCCGGCGACAACCAGGCCTGGCTGATCACCGACGTGACCCCGGCCAAAAAGACGGTGACCCGCACCTCCAAGACCGCTTCTAAGACGGCTGCCAAAAAGCCCGCCGCCAAGAAGGCACCGGCCAAGAAACCGGCTGCCAAGAAGCCCGCCGCCAAAAAGGCGGCCCCCAAAACCGAAGAGAAGTAGCGCTTTTCACACCGCGACAAAAGGCGGGGAGGCCCATTGGGCCTCCCCGCCTTTTTCGCGCAGTGGACGCGCTAGCGGTCCATCAGCTTCTCTGCGTACTGGCGCAGCTCCTCCTGCGAGGAAAACTCGACTCCCGTCTGCTTGATGGTCTCCTGAATCAGTTTGGGCAGGCCGGCAAAGTAGCTGTCCTCGCTCAGGTGTGCGGTAAACTCGTTCATCTCCCGATCCTCCTTGTCAAATGGCGCTGTACTGCTAGTCTGCGCCGGCGGCCGCCGGGTTATTCCGGCGGCCTTTCTCTTTGTGCATACCCCCTGCAAAAAATTGCCATACTCAAGGCAGCAAAACGAGAGGGGGCTTCTTTTTTGAAGCTGCAAGACAGCAAGACAAAAGAACATTTGATGCGCGCCTTTGCCGGCGAGTGCCAGGCCCGCACCCGCTATCTGCTGGCGACCGACGGCGCCGAGAGGGAGGGCTGCCTGACCGTCTGCCGGACCTTCCGCCAGACGGCAAAAGAGGAGGAGGCCCACGCCCGCGCCTTTTACCGGCTGCTGGCCCCGTTGGCGGGCAGCCAGATCGAGTTCACCGCCGCCTACCCGGTGCACAGCGGCGACCTGGGCGCCTCCCTGCGGGACGCGCAGGAGGACGAGTACCGGGAGTGGGAGCTCTACGCCGCCCTCTCCCAGATCGCCCGGGACGAGGGCTTTTTGCAGGCGGCGGCCCTCTTTCTGGCGGTCTCCTCGGTGGAGAAGACCCACGGGGACCGCTTTGGGCAGTTGGCGGCCCAGGTCGAGGGGGGGACCCTCCTGCGGGCGCGGGAGGCGCGCGGCTGGCGCTGCCAGCGCTGCGGCTTCCCCGCCTACGACTGCGCCCCGCCCCAAAACTGCCCCCTCTGCGGCGGCGGGCAGGGGGGATTTGCGCGCTCCGGCGGGGGAGAGGGCTGACTGACTTAGACGGGGGAGAAAAAAGGGGCCGCGCCCTGCGGCGCGGCCCCTTTGCGGGTGTACTAGCGGATCTCGATTTGGTGGGACGGGGGAGTGATGGTGGGCTCTTTGGGCAGGGTGACGGTCAGCACCCCGCTCTTGTACTCGGCGTCGATGCCGTCGGCCTGGATGCCGGCGACGCTGAAACTCCTGGTGTAGGAGCCGCTTCTGCGCTCCCGCCGCAGGTAGTTGCCGTGGCGGTCCTCCTTGGACTCGTCGTGCTGGGCGGTGATGGTCAGGGTGTCGCCCTTGAGGTCCACCTTGATGTCCTTTTTCTCAAACCCCGGCAGGTCGGCTTTCAAAACGTATTTGTCCGGCTTTTCGATGATGTCGGTGCGAAACTGGGAAAAGTCGCTGCCGAAATCGCCAAACAGCTGCTTTTCCAATTTGTCCAGCTCGTGGAACGGGTTGTTGCGGATGGTCCCAAAAGGCATGAGTTCAAACATTGTCGATTCCTCCATTTCTCATTCTCTGCTGTGAACGGGTTTTCGGACTCCATTTGCGGGGTCACATTCGATTGTGTCCCATTGGAAATCCCCTCTTTCTCTTCCTTACAACTGCAGTATACTGCGCATTTGTGACAAATCAAGGGATGAAATATGAACAATTTTAAAATGATTGGCAATCAAATTAATAGAGTGCTAAAATTTAAAAAAGGGGTGGGTGTATTGTGAAACGCCGGTTTGTGGCCCTGCTGTTCTGCGCCTTCTCCCCCTTCCTCCTCACCGGTGGCAGCGGGGCGGGGGGCGCGCTGACCGCCCGCCCCTGTGCGGCCGTCTCCGCCCATCTCCCCGCGATGGAGGAGGGGGGCCCTGCCACCCCCTTTGCGGCGGAGGAACTGGGGGAATTCACCCTCTGCGCCTACTGTACCGAGCGCTACGCGCACATCTGCGGCGGCTCGGACACCACCCGCAGCGGCGACCCGGTCTGCGCAGGGGTGACGGTGGCGGTGGACCCCGAAGTCATCCCCCTGGGCTCCACCCTCTACATTGAGGGGATCGGCTTTCGCAAGGCGCAGGACACCGGCAGCGCCATCCGCGGCCAGACCATCGACCTGGCGGTGGGCCGGCACAGCGACGCCCTCTCGTTCGGGGTGCAGCACCGCCGGGTCTGGCTGGTGCAGTGACCCCTTTTCAAAGCCTGCCGGTTGTGGTATGCTTTGAAAAAAAGAGAAGAGGGGGACGCGCGATGCGCCGCCAACTGGACATCAACCCCAAGGCGTTTGGGAATATTTTAAACGGCTCAAAGGAGTTTGAGCTGCGGCTGTACGACCGGGAGACCTGGGATCTGCAGCTGGGGGACGAGATCGTATTCACCGACTTTGCCGACCGCAGCCGCCGGCTGGTGGTGCGGGTGGAGGGGCTGCTGCGCTACCCCACATTTCGCGCCCTCTTTTCCGACCTGGAATACGGCCGCTGCGGCCCGGCGGACAGCTTGGAAAGGAAGATGGCGGGCATCTACCAGTACTACACCCCCGCCCAGGAAGAGGCGGCCGGGGTGGTGGCCATCAAGATGCGGCTGCTGGAGCAGCTGTAGGGCATAAAAACAAAAAGTTAAAGGGCATAAAAACAAAAAAAGCAGAGGCGCCCGCTGGGGGCGGCTCTGCTTTTTATCTGCAAAAATTTACAGCAGTTTGGTGGGCTCCCCCTCCTCGGGGTAGAGCAGGGCGGTCAGCCCGTCCAGGTAAAAGACCACGTACTCGGGGTTTTCGGGGGTGCCGTAGATGGCGTCCAGGGCGGGGTCGGCGACAAACATGGCCTCTTTGGCGGCCTTGTCGTCTACAAAGACGGCCTTTCCGCGCAGGCGCAGCCACTCCTCCCCCTTGAGGGCGCAGATCTCGCATTTGGGATTGGCCGCCAGCTGGCGGTACACGGCTTTGGTGTTCTCGGTGCAGAAAAACAGCTTTCCCTCAAACTCCATCACCGAGCCGAAGGGCCGCACCCGGGGCTGGCCGCCGTCGTCGGTGGCCAGGAAGAAAGCGCCGGCATCTTGCAGGAAAGAGACGATTTCACGCATAGAAAGACCTCCCAAATTTTGTGTTGGCAATCTCTGCCACACCCCTATGGTGCACGGTTTGGACGGTTTTTGCAAGGGCCCTTAAAAGCTGGTTTTTCCCTCGGCGATCTGCTGGACAAAGGCGGCCATCTCCTGCTTGGAGCCAATTTGGTGGGTGTGCTCGACGATTTGGCGCTTGGCCGCCTCCGGCAGGGAGCCAAAGCGCTCCATGGCGGGGAAGTTGCGGGCCAGGGCCATTCCCAGTCCCTCCGGCAGTTCGGCGAGGGGGTCGGTGTTTCTCTTGATTTCAGACATCTGCAAAACGCCTCCTTTTTGTATAGGGAAAGTATGGGCCTCCGGCGGCCTTTTTATGCCCCCGCCTTGACGGGGCGCGCCCTGCCGTGATACAATAAACCGCTTTGCGTGATTGCAAAAGACCAGGCGGGCCTGCGGGCCGCGCAGAAAGGACAATGCACTGTGAAACCCATTTCGTTTTGCCCCCACGTGGGCTGCTGGGACAGCATTGCCCACCGCTTTCCCCGCAGGCCGCCCCCGCAGGGAGCCGCCGCGCTGCGGTGAGCGACCGCCCCTTTCGCAGCGACCGGCCGTTTCCATCGGCGGCAAATTGTGCAAAAGGATGATGGTTTACAATGACCTGGTTTTGGTTTTCTATGTTGGCGCTGCTCGGGTGGAGCGGCTCCGACCTCTTTAGCAAAATGGGCTCCAAGCCCTCTGACAAGTACAGCCACTGGAAGATGGTGATGGCCGTGGGGCTGGTGATGGGCGTCCACGCCCTCTACCTGCTGTTCACCGGCACCCCCTTTTCGCCGCGGGACATCATCACCTACCTGCCCGCCAGCTTCCTCTACATTCTGGCCATGATCTTTGGCTATGTGGGGCTGCGCTACATCGAGCTGTCCATCTCCAGCCCCATCTGCAACTCCTCCGGGGCGGTGGCGGCCCTCCTCTGCTTTGTCTTCTTAAAGCAGACCATGAACGGCATCCAGTTCTTCGCCGTCTTTCTCATCTGCCTGGCGGTCTTCCTCTTGAGCCTGCTCGAAAAGCGGCGGGACGACCAGTTGCGGCGGGAGGCGGCCCTCTCGCCGGACAAGAAGTACACCCGCAGCATCATCGCCGTCCTCTTCCCCATCCTCTACTGCGTCATCGACGGCCTGGGCACCTTTGCCGACGCTCTGCTGCTGGACACCGTGATCGCCGAGGAGCAGGCCAACATGGCCTACGAGTTCACCTTCCTCTTCCTGGCAGTCTGCGCCTTCATCTACGTGGTGCTCATCAAAAAGCAGAAGCTGGTGGTCTGGGATGAAAAGCCCAAGATGGCCGCCGCCCTCTGCGAGACGGTGGGGCAGTACTTCTACGTCTTCGCCATCGGCGCCAACCCCATCATCGCCGCGCCGGTCATCAGCAGCTACTGCCTGCTCAGCGTGGTCTGGAGCCGGATCTTCCTCAAGGAAAAGCTCACGGCCAAACACTACGCCCTCATCGCCATGGCGGGGGTGGGGATGGCGATCCTCGGCTTCTTCGACGCCTGATCGGCTGCGCCCTCTACTCCCCCTCAAAATGGGGGCACAGCGAATCAAAAGCACCCGGCAGGGAAATATCCCGCCGGGTGCTTTTTTTCGGCCAGAGGGCTGTTTTAGGGGCGTTTACTCGCGGCGCTCGCCGTAGTCCACCTGGTACCCCCGGTCCACCGTGATGACGGCGTTGTAGCGGGGGTCGACTTCCCGCAGCTGTGCCTCGATCTGGGTGCAGAGGTCGTGGTTTTTCACCGGGCAGTCCACCGGCACCATCACGTCGAAGATCAGGTTGCTGTGGGTCTCGCCCAGCACCGCGCGAAAGTCGTGGATGCTCAAGTCAGGGCGGACGCGCTGCACGCACTCCAGCACCGTCTGCCGCAGGGCGTTGACGGTGTCGTTGTTGGTGACGATGGGGTCCATGTGGATGACCATCTGGATCCCCATCTCCTGGGCCAGGTCTTTTTCGATGTTGTCGATGAGGTCGTGGCTCTGCAGGATGTCGGCGGAGCTGTCCACCTCGGCGTGGAGGGAGGCGAAAGTCCGCCCTGGGCCGTAGTTGTGCACCATCAGGTCGTGGATGCCCAGCACCTGCGGGTGGGAGAGGACCTTGCGGGAGATCTCGCTCACCAGGGCGCTGTCAGGGGCCTGCCCCAGCAGGGGGCCCAGGGTGTCCTTGGCCACCCCGTACCCGGAAAAGAGGATGAAGGCCGCCACCGCCAACCCCATGTACCCGTCCAGGTTCAGGGGGGTCAGCAGGGAGACCACCGCCGCCGTCAACACCGCCGAGGTGGCGACCACGTCGTTGAGGCTGTCCTGTGCGGTGGCGAGGATGGTGGTGGAGGAGATGGCCCTGCCGATGCGCCGGTTGAAGGACCACAGCCACACCTTGCAGGCGATGGAGCCGGCCAGCACCGCCAGTGTCACCGCCGAGGTCTCCACCGGGGCGGGGTGGAGGACTTTGTCCAGCGAGGTGCGCCCCAGTTCAAAGCCCAGCAACAAGATCAAAAAGGCGATGATGAGCCCGGCCACATACTCGGTGCGGCCGTGGCCGAAGGGGTGGTCCCGGTCCGCCGGTTTTTCGGAGATTTTAAAGCCCAGTAGGCTGATGATGGAACTGCCCGCGTCGGAGAGGTTGTTCACCGCGTCCGCCACGATGGAGACGCTTCCCGCCAGGGTGCCCACCGCCAACTTGGCGGCGAAGAGCAGGACATTGGCAGCGATGCCCACCGCGCCGGAGAGGGTGCCATAGCGGGCCCGGACCCGGGTGTCCCCCACCTGTTCGCAGTCTCGCACAAAGGCCTTGACCAGCAGAGAGGCCATATCACTGCCCCCTTTCTAAAAAATTGGCGCCAAAAAGGCCGGGGAGGTACGCCCCCTCGCCCCCTTTGTGCGCTTTGGTGCCGGAGATAAAAATACCCATTTATTTTACCGCATCTGGCGACAGAAAACAAGGTGCTTCTCTTGAAGATGCCCGCTTGCAATCGCCTCCTCCCCGCGCTGCCGGCGCGGCGAGAAGGGATGGGTGCAACCTGTTTGCGTGAGCGGGGGCGGGCGCATCCCCCTGGACGCAGGTGCGCGGCCGGGGCTGGGCCGCCCCGTGGCGTGGGCGGGGCCTGCGCGGGGAGAGGGGAGAACGGGCAGCAGCTGGGCAAGCGCCCGATTGCGGGGACTAAAAAAGCCCCGGACGACCCCTTCGTCCGGGAACTTTTACACGAGCCATTTAGCGCTGCGCCTTGGGCGGGGGAGCGGGGTGCTGTTGCAGAAAGGCCTTGGCCTGCTCGGGGTCGTCAAAGGGCTCCACATCCTCCCCCAAAAGGTAGGCAGCGGCGTCGTTCCACTCCTGCAGAGAGTGGGTGTGGGCGGGCACCCGCGCGACGGCCTCCGGCAAAAATGCCCGCAGGTCCGCCCGGCGCAGGTCGGACAGATAGGTGCAGTGAAGGCTGTCCGCCAGCTCTTCCAACAGGTCTTTCGGCAAAGTCGTCCCCTCCCTCTGCTGCTCGATATAGCAGACAATTTCTTTCGCTGCCAGTATAATGGGAAATGTGTAAAAGGCGCTTCAAAAGGCCTGTTTTCCTGTAAAAGTTGACATTTTTTAGGCTCTGTTTCAGGAACCTTTTTCCGCGTGAGAAGCGGGTTTGGCCAGTTGCGGCGCGAAAGGTAAAGTCTACCATTTCTTTTTATAAAAATTTCCAACGGGCCGCATCTCTTCAGTGTTCCCGGGTCCAGCGCAGAAAGGTGTCCTGGGAGACGCCGAGGCGCTTGGCCGCTTCGCGGGAGCTGATGGCGCCGCCCTGCCACTGCCGCTTGAGCAGGGGAAATTCGGGCGGGATGGGCTTTCGCGGGCGGCCAAAGGCGACCCCCTTGCGCTTGGCCGCGTCGATCCCCTCCCGCTGCCGCTGGCGGATGTTCTCCCGCTCGGTCTGGGCCACGTAGGAGAGGATCTGCAACACCAAATCGGAGATGAAGACGCCGGTCAGGTCCCGGTCGCCCTGTCGGGTGTTGAGCAGGGGCATGTCCAGCACGGCGATGTCCACCTGTTTGCGCTTGGTGATCTCCCGCCACTGCTGGATGATCTCGTCGTAGTTGCGCCCCAGCCGGTCGATGGACTTGATCACCAAGAGATCGCCGGGTTTGAGCCGGCGCATCAACCGCTGGTAGCTGGGGCGGTCAAAGTCCTTGCCGCTTTGCTTGTCGGTGTAGATGTGGGTCTTCGGCACGCCGAACTCCTGCATGGCGATCAGCTGCCGGTCTTCGTTTTGGTCGCGGGAGGAGACCCGCACATAGGCGAATGTACTCATTTTTATTACCTCCTAGTAGATAGTCTTTCCTTAAGCATCATACAGGAGATAGAAGCCGTGCAGACCCCTTTTTTCGACAAGTTTCACGATTTGTGAAAACCGCGAAGGCTTTTCCACCGCCCCGCAATAAAAGGAAAATTTTAGGTAAAAAAATCGCCCCTCCGGCAGTGCGGAGAGGCGATTTTTAATGGGAGGCCGTTGTTATTTGGGCGAGCGCTCCATAGCGCGCATCACCAGGGAGACAAACTTCTCCCGGTCGGCGTTCAGGGCGACCGCGCAGTTCTTGCGGGCCTTTTTGTCGCGGGTGTTCACATCGCAGATGGTCATGCCGTCGGCAAAGCCGCCGGAGAAGTCCACGTCCACATAGAGCTGGCGCACGTCTTTGAGGACGGTGGGGTCGATGACCGCGGCCACAGCCAGGGCGTCGTGGATGGGGCCCCAGTCGTCCTGCTCCATGGGCTGAAAGACCCGGTAGCCCTTGATGCGGTAGCGGGCAAACTCCGAGGTGGCCTTGGAGGCGCGGGTGTTCATGGCGTCGAGTTGATCGCACTCGCCCAGGGAGATGCAGGCGCGGTGGGTGGCGTCCAGGGGCACCAAGGTGATCTTGGCGCCGCAGTCCAGCACGATCTTGGCGGCTTCGGGGTCGATCCAGATGTTGAACTCGGCGGCGGGGGTGATGTTGCCGTACTCGTAGGCGCCGCCCATGATGACGATCTCTCTGATCTTCTCCACGATCTCGGGCTGGATGCGGATGGCGGCGGCGATGTTGGTCAGCGGCCCCACCGGGATCAGGGTGATGTCCCCGTCCGAGGCCATCAGGGTGTCCACCAGCCAGCTGACGGCGTTTTGCCGCTGGGGCTGGATGGTGGCGGCGGGCAGGTAGTCCAGGTAGTCGCTGTGGACGTTCTCCTCCGGGTCCTCCTGGCCGGTGAAGGGCATGTGGGGCCGGCGGCCGGGGGTCAGGGAGCTGACCAGGGGCAGGTGGCAGCCCTTGAAGACCGGCACGTCGCTGCCCAGGTACTCCACCACCCGCAGGGTGTTTTCGGTGGTCATCTCGATGCAGCGGTTGCCGTTGACGGTGCAGATGCCCAGCACCTCCAGCTCGGGAGAGAGCAGGGCGGTCATGATGGCGACGGCGTCGTCGCTGCCGGTATCCACGTCTAAAATGACTTTTTTCTTGTCCATTGGCTCGATTCCTCCAGTAGTGGGGACGGCCCGCGCCGCCCCCTCTTTTTTTACCAGTGTAGCGCCAAATTTGCCCTTTGCCAAGGACAGATGTCTCCCAAAAAAAGGCAGCTGTGGAGGAGCAAATCGAAAGAAAGTCGTCAAGTATTTTTTCGGGAGATGGTGTATACTCTAGTAAATGAGAGCAGTTGTGAGAGGAAGTGTGAAATTGCCGCCATCCACCGTCCGGCGAAGGCCGCCGCTGAAAAAGGTTTCCCGCCCTTGCCCTCGCCCTCGCCCGCGCGGGCGGGACAGGCACCTCCCTTTGCGCCCCATCCTCTTTGGGCTGCTGGCGGTGCTGTTGGGGGGGCTGCTCGTCCTCTCCCGCTGCCGGTACCGACAGCCAGTGGAGCCCTCCCGGGCCCAGACCATCGCCGGCATCCCGGTGACCGAGGAATTTATCCCCGAGGGGAACGCCGGCCGCCCGGGCATCAAGCGGGAGATCAAGTGGGTGGTCATCCACGAGACGGCCAACCACTCAGAGGGGGCGGACGCCCAGCGCCACAGCGAGTACATACAGAAAAAGTCGGTGGAGAGCACCCTCTCCTGGCACTACACGGTGGACGACCACCAGATCTACCACCACCTGCCCGACGACGAGGTGGGCTGGCACGCCGGCGACAAGCTGACCGCCGGCGGGGGGAACCAGTGCGGCATCGGGGTGGAGATCTGCGTCAACGACGACGGCGACTACGCCCAGGCGGTGGACAACGCCGCCAAGCTCACCGCCTACCTGCTGGACTACTACGGCCTGGGGATCGAGAACATCAAGCAGCACCACGACTTTATGGAGAAAAACTGCCCCCAAATCATGCGGGACACCGGTGGCTGGGAGGCCTTTTTGCAGAAGGTGGAGGGCTACCGGGCGGGATGACAACCCCCGCCCTCTGTGCTATAATAAATAGAAAAGCAGCCGCGCTTCGGGGAGCCTGCAAGGACTTCTGTGCAACCTGACAGGGCGGACGCCCCTCCCCCGATCGGGGGGAGAGATGTGGAAAAATTTGAGAATCGCCGCCGGGGACGGATGAGCCGGGCGGCCCAAAAAGGAGAGGACCGCAAAATGGGTCTGGATCTGCAAAACGAGCGCAATTTGACCATGCTCACCGACTTTTACGAGCTGACCATGTCCAACGGCTACCTGGAGAGCGGGATGGACGACAAGATCGGCGTCTTTGACATGTTCTTCCGCAAGATCCCCGACGGGGGCGGCTACGCCATCTTCGCCGGGCTGGAGCAGCTGGTGGAGTACATGAACAACCTCCGCTTCACCCAGGAGGATGTGGACTACCTGCGGGGCAAGCACATCTTCAGCGAGGCGTTCCTCGACTACCTGCTGCACTTTCGCTTCACCTGCGACGTCTGGGCCGCCAAGGAGGGGGAGCCGGTCTTCCCCGGCGAGCCGGTGGTCATTGTGCGGGGTCCGGTGATCCAGGCCCAGCTGGTGGAGACCATGGTCCTGCTGACTGTCAACCACCAGTCGCTGCTGGCCACCAAGGCCAACCGGGTGGTGCGGGCCGCCGACGGGCGGCCGGTGATGGAGTTTGGCTCCCGCCGCGCCCAGAGCTACGACGGCGCCATTTTGGGGGCGCGGGCGGCCTATATCGGCGGCTGCGCCGCCACCGCCTGCACCATTGCCGACCGGGACTATCACATCCCCGCCACCGGCACCATGGCCCACAGCTGGGTGCAGATGTTCGACTCGGAGTACGAGGCGTTCAAGACCTACGCCGAGATCTACCCCGACAGCTGCACCCTGCTGGTGGACACCTACAACGTCATCAAGTCGGGCATCCCCAACGCCATCAAGGTCTTTAACGAGGTGGTCATCCCCCGGGGCTACCGGCCGGCGGGCATCCGCATCGACTCGGGCGATATCGCCTACCTCTCGAAAAAGGCCCGCAAAATGCTCGACGAGGCCGGTCTCACCGACTGCAAGATCGTGGCCAGCAACTCGCTGGACGAGTACATCATCCGCGACCTGATCACCCAGGGGGCCAAGGTGGACTCCTTCGGGGTGGGGGAGAACCTCATCACCAGCAAGTCCGACCCGGTGTTCGGCGGGGTCTACAAGCTGGTGGCCATCCAGGAGGGGGAGCACTACATCCCAAAAATCAAGATCTCCGAGACGGTGGAGAAGATCACCAACCCCGGCTTCAAGCAGGTCTGGCGCTTTTTTGACAAGGACACCCACCAGGCCATCGCCGACTATGTGACCGAGTACGGCGAGGAGGTGGACACCTCGAAGCCCATCACCATCTTCGACCCCAACGCCACCTGGAAAAAGCAGACCCTTGAGAACGTCTACGCGGTGCCGGTGTTGGAACAGGTCTTTGCCGGTGGCAAATCCATCTACACCCCCCTCTCCCTGCAGCAGCTGCAAAACTACTGTCTGGAGCAGGTGGACCACCTCTGGGAAGAGGTCAAGCGCTTTGAAAACCCCCACCGCTACTACGTCGATCTCTCCCCCAGACTGTGGCAGATGAAGCGCGACCTGCTCGAAAAGGTCAACACCTTCTAAATAAAAGCCGTTTAGCCAATGAAAAGAGCCCGCCGGAGCAAGTCGTTCCGGCGGGCTCTTTTTTTAGTTGTCAGCAGGGGGGAGAAGCGACTCGAAGGCCGCCGTCGGCAGGGGCGGGGCGTAGAGGTAGCCCTGGATCAGGTCGCAGCCCGCCTTCCAGAGAAAGGCCGCCTGCCCCTCTTCCTCGATCCCCTCGGCCACCGACTCGATGTCCAGCGCCCTGGCCAGGGAGAGGATGGCGCGAACCACTGCCTGGGAGCGGGGGGAGTCCAGACTGCCGGCGAAAAACTGCCGGTCCAGCTTGAGGGCGTCCACCGGCAGGTCCTTGAGCAGACCCAGGGAGGAGTAGCCCGCCCCGAAGTCGTCCAGCG
Organism: Acetanaerobacterium sp. MSJ-12; assembly: GCF_018917875.1. Lineage (NCBI taxonomy): Bacteria > Bacillati > Bacillota > Clostridia > Eubacteriales > Oscillospiraceae > Acetanaerobacterium > Acetanaerobacterium sp. MSJ-12. The sequence goes on from NZ_JAHLPK010000005.1 coordinate 57,107, forward strand.
AACAGCGCATCCCCAGCTGGTGGATGTGCCCGATCAGCTCCTGCGACTTCCCGATTTCCCGGGTGGTGAAGAGGACATTTTCCGTCAGCTCCAGTTCGAGCCGGCGGGCGTCGGCGCCGGTGCGCTGCAGGATGTCGCGGTAGCTGTCCAGAAAGTGGGCGGTCTTCAGGTGCTGGCGGGAGACGTTGACCGATATCGGCACCTCTGCCAGCCCCTGTTCCGCCCACTTTTTGAGCAGCAGGCAGACCTTTTCAAAGACCAGCAGGTCCAGCTGGCGGATCAGCCCGGTGCGCTCGCAGAGGGGGATGAATTCGCCCGGGGGGATCAACCCCCGCCCCGGGTGGACCCAGCGCACCAGGGCCTCGGCCCCTGCCACCTCGGCGCGGCCGTCCCTCTGCCGGTATTTGGGCTGCAGGTAGATGCAGAACTCTTCCCTGGCAAAGGCCTGTTCCAGCTCCTTCAGGCGCTCGATCTCCTCCTCCTGGCGGGCGGCAAAGGCGCCGTCGAAGAGGGCGGCGCTGCTGGGGTACTCCTCGGCCACGGTCCTGCGGGCCAGATTTGCCCGGCGCTCGGCAGCCCCCAAATCGGGGGCGGAGGGGTCGACAAAACAGCCGCCCTGGCTCACCCGCAGGCGGCCCACGGCGGTGTCGATGGCCCCCAGCCGGGCGGAGAAGCCCTCCATCCTGGCAGCCAGCTGCTCCTGGGGGCCGCGCGTCAACAGGTAGAAGGTGTCCCCCTCGCCGCGGGCCGCCAACTCGCCCTCGCCCAGCTGCTGCAAAAGGGCGCGGTGCACCTGGCGGAGGAGGTCGTCGCCGCTCTCCTCGCCCTTGACCTCGTTGACCAGGCGAAAGTCCTTTAAGTTCAGGGCGATCACCGCCCAGCCCTCCGCCGGGCGCTGGCGGACGAGCCGCTCCCCCTCCCAGAGGAAGCGGGCGTTGTTGTACCCCCCGGTGACCGGGTCGGAAAAGGCGATCCGCCTCATCTGGGCGCGCGCCCGGCCCTGGTAGATGATCCCGACCGCGCTCAACAGCGCCAGCAGGGCGGCTGCGCCCACGGCAAAGCCGATGGCCTGCCGGGCGTGGAGATCCACCTCCGCGGCGATGAGGTTGCGGGGGATGAGGGTGGCCACATACAGCTCGTAATCGCCGATGGGCCGGTAGTCCAGCCAAATCTCCTCCCCGTCGGCGGTGGAGAGGAGGGCGTTGCCCGCCCGGCCCTGCTGCAGGTCCTCCTGCATCTCCTGCGCCCACCCCTCTGTCTCGGAGTAGTGGGTGGCGCCGATGGAGGCGGAAAAGGGCCGCTGGACGGGGGAGACGAGGACGGTCCCATCGCTGTCGAGGACGCAGGTGCTCCCCTGCCCGTCAAAGCAGTCGTTGTCGACGAGGAGACGCATCTTTGCGTCCGATTTGACGCCGGCCAACACCCCTGTGACCTGCCCGCCGCGGGTGAGGGGGACCAGGTAAAGAAAGCCGTCCTTTTCCGGGAGGGGACAGAAGGTGCGCGCGCCGTTTAGCGCCGACTGAAAGGCGGGCAGTTCGCCCAGGTCGACGGCGTGAGCTTCGGCGAAAGGGGAGTCGCCCGCGGGGCCGACCATCGCCAATTGGTCAAATTTTGCAAGCGAGGCGCGGGCGGGCAGCCCCTCGGGGGAGAGGACGCCCGCCGCCAAGTCCTCGGCGGTGAGGACGAGCTGGCCCATGATGACGTCAATGCGCGAGCGGATGAGTTGAGCGGACTGGTTGGAGACATCCGCCAGGTACTGCTGGGTGCGGCGGTCGACGGCCTGCCGCAGTGCCACCGCGTTCCAGACGGCAATTGTCCCCACCCCTGCCAAGAGGGCGGCCGCCGCGATCAGCGCCCACCGGCGCACCCCCTGCGCGCGTTGTTTTTTCTGTCCCTGCACAGCGCTCCTCCTCTCGGCTGCAGAACGGAAGATGGCTTCGTTAGGCGATAAAAGCAAAAGCCTTTATGTGTACGTACACAGAATGATAGAACCGTTTCTACCATTCTAGCAAAGAGGGGGGTATAAAACAAGAACATATTTGTATACGTATCCATATAGCTGGGACTTTTTTTGTGCTATACTAAAAGGGAAATACCGGGAGGGGAGGAAGGGGTTGTGAACGGGAAAACGACGCTGTTCGCCTACCTGCACGGGGCGCTTGTGGGGGAGATCGAGACCGGCCGCATCCGCTGTGGGGAATCGCTGCCGTCGGCCAAAAAGCTCTGCGAGCGCTACCGCGTGGGCATCCGCACGGTGCGGGACGTGTTGGCCGCCCTGCGCGAAGAGGGCTATATCAAGACCGAGGAGCGCCGCTGCGCGGTGGTGATTTACAGAGAGGATGTCAGCCGGGAAAACCAGCGGGCCATCTGCGCCCTGCTGGCGCGGCGCTCCTCGGTGATGGAGATGTACCAGACGCTGGCCGTCCTGGCCCCGCCCATCTTTTCCTTTGGGGCGCGCTGCTGCGGCGAGCGGGTGTTGCGGCAGCTGCAGCGGGGCTATCAAAAGGCGGGTGCCGACTCCCCCAAGGAGAACTGGCGGGCCTCCTCTGCGGCGCTGCACCGGCTGCTCGCCCACTGCGGCAGCCCCCTTTTGGGGGAGCTCTATTCCAGCATGGAGCTGTACACCCAGGTGCCGGTCTTTGAGGGGTACCAAAACCCCTATTTAGAGGCCATTCGCCACGACCCGGCCGGGTTTTCCACAGCCCTTGCCGCCCTGGCGGAGGGGCCGCCGGAGCGGGTGGAGCAGTGCTTTGCCCAGATGTACCAAAACGTCGGGTTGCAGGTGGGGCAGTACTTGCAGGACCTGGCGGCCGACTACCCCCAGGTGGGGGAGGACCCGGCCAGCGCCTTTCGCTGGGATGCGGAGAAGGGACGGGTCTACACCTACACCGAGATCGGGCGGGACCTGCTGGACGGCATCCGCGCCGGGATCTACCCGGATGGCGGCTTTCTGCCCCCGGCCGCCGTCTTGGCGCAGCGCTATGGAGTCTCTCTCTCCACCCTCCGCCAGGCGCTGGAGATGCTGCGCCAGCTGGGGCTGGTGGAGGTGTACAACGGCCGGGGCACCCAAGTCACCCTGGGGCGGATGCAGTTGAGCGAGGAGAGCATCTGCCAGGCGGGCAACCGGCGGGACGCCCTCCTCTACCTGCAGGGGATGCAGTTCATGGTGCTGGTGCTGCCCCGGGTGGCCCATCTGGCCTTTCCCCACGTGGAGAGGGAGGTGGCCCAGCGGGTGACAGAGGCGGCCAAAGGGGGAGGGAAGAGCCCCCTGGCCCCCCTGATCGTCGCGGTCATCGAAGCCGTTCCCCTGGCCTCCCTGCGGCAGATCGTGGAGCAGACCAACCGGCTGCTCCAGCGGGGCGCCTTTCTGTTCTACCTGCAGGGGCGGCGGGCGCAGCGCAATATACGGGCTGCCTTTCACACCTGTGTCGAGGCGGCGGACGCCCTGCAGGCGGGGGACGAGGCGGTGTTCGTCCAGAAGCTGACAGACAGTTATCGCTTGATCCTCGAACGGGCCCGGCAGCGGTTCATCGAGGCGGGCCTTCCGGGCGCCGCCGAGATCGTCCTGCCCTGAAGCGGCGGCAAAAAAAGAGAGGCGGCGTCGGCCACCTCTCTTTTTTCGTGTGATCTGCCGCTCACAGCTGCAAAATCATCAGTTTTTCGGCGCAGAAGCTGCCGTCGCGAAAGCGAAAGGACCGCTCCCTCAGGCCGTAGTCCTCAAAGCCAAAGCGCTCGTACAGGGCGCTAGCCCGCCGGTTTTCGGCCACCACCTCCAGCTCGATCTGCAGGTAGCCGGCGGCGCGGGCGGCCGCGATGACGAGCGGCAGCAGGGCAGAGCCGATGCCCTGCCCCCAAAACGCCTCCTTGACCGAAATGCCGAATTCCGCCCGGTGGCGGTACTTGTCCAGCCGGGCGACGGGGGCGAGGCCGGCGTTGGCGGCCAGTTCGCCCTCCACAAAAGCGACTGCCATCAGGGCGAGGGGGTCCTCCCCCTGCCGGCGCAGGAGGGCGGCCTCCTCCGCGATGGTCTGGGTGATCTCGTCGGGGTAGCGGGCCATGAACCCGGTCTCCGCCGACGTCTGGCGGAGGTGGGCCAGCACGGCCGCGGCGTCCTCCGCCTGGGGGGAGCGCAACAGGCACTCCCGGCAGTCTTTTAGGAAAATCGTCTGCGGGGTGATGAGCACGGCTTTCTACCTCCTCAAAAAGGGAATGTTGGCCATAGACCGGCGATCGGGGCGGGCGAGCCCTCCTCCGCGCGCTGTGGGGACTACGCGGCGAAGGGAAGCTCCCCTTTCCGAGGAGCGTGTTTTTGCCGGTACAAAAAGACGCCCCTGCGGGCGGCAGGGACGCTTTGAAGCAGATTCAGCAGGGGGGCTGGCGGAGGGAGGCCGCCAACAGGTCTTTGGCGGCCGCCACGCTGGAGCAGGACTCGGCCGTTCCCAGCAGGTAGGCGAGGGCGTCGTTCCACTCGTCGAGGGGATAGCGGTCGTCCGGGATCTGCAGCAGGTAGGGAATGACCTGTTGCCTGGTGGCACCTCGCCGCAGTTCAGACAGGTAGGTGCCGCAAAACTCCGCAGCGGTGTCCAAAAGCCCCATCGACGCCATTTGCCAACGCCTCCTTCAAGATGTTTTTTCCAGTACAGGAACAATTGCCCTGTAATAAAATGCGATTTTATCCACTCTAAAAAGTATATACCACTATTAAATCACAAGTTTTAGTAATTGTAAAGAGTATCTCTTTTCCAATTGGGTTAACAACTCGCCGCCATTTCGATACCCTGTTAAAGAAGGAGTGATAAGGTGGAGAAGGTAGATTACGCCGGCCTCGGCAGGCGCATCCGCTATTTCAGAAAGCGGCGGGGGCTGACCCAGGAGGAGCTGGCCAACCTGGTGGAGTTGACCCAGAAACACATCAGCAATATCGAGTGCGCCCACTCCATCCCCACACTTCAGACCTTTGTCAAAATCAGCAACTGCCTGCAGGTGCCGCCGGACCTGCTGTTGGGCGATTCTCTGGCCTTTTCTTACTCCGGCCGGGCGGAGGAGGTGGCCTCCCTCATCCGGAGTTGTTCTCGCCGCCAGTTGGCGGAGGTGGAGCAGTACATCTTCTACATCCTCCAAAAATGACAGGGCAAAGAAAAAAGCCCCTCTCCGACCCGCTGTGGGGAGAGGGGCTTTTTTGTGTGTCACCCGCCGCCGATCAGGCAGATGCCGATGGCGGCAGGGCGCCGATCTTCACTGGCAAAACACCGGCTTTACCGGCGACGGCGCAGGATCGCCGCCGCGCCGCCCGCCAGCAGAAGGGCGGTGAGGAGGGGCAGGGGAGTGCTGTCCCCGGTATAGGGGCTCCCGCCGCCGGCAGAGGGGGTGGGAGGAGTGGGGGCAGGCGTCGGCTGCTGTTCGCGCGCCTGAAAGGTCACCGCCACCCGGGCCCCTTCCCTGCCCACCGTCACCCGCAGTTGCAGACCGTCTTCCCCCGCCAGGGTCTGTCCGTCAAGCTTCCAGCTCTCCAACTGGTAGCCGGCGGCGGGCAGAGCGGTGAAAAGCACCACCGTCCCCTCGGGGAGCGCGGTGCCGCTCTCCACCGGCTGGCCGTCAGCGGCGGCGGTGAGCCGCCCGTTGGTGGGCTGTTCAAAGAGGAGGGCGCCCTCGGCGGGAGGGGTCTCCTCCGCCTTTTGGGCCAACACGTAGTAGCTGAAGTGGTCGGTCTCAAAACAGGCAAACCCGTCTTTGACCTCAACGGGGTAGGGGACCCGCGCGCCGGTGGGTTCGACCCGGTAGACCGCCAGGCGGTCGGCGTCGTACCCGTCGGGGATGGGGATGCGCACTGCCACCTTGCCCGACGGCTGGATCTTGCTGCCGTCGCAGAGGAGGGAGATGTCAAAGGCGGTGTATCGGTCGGCCACCTCGTCGAGGGCGCTCTGCACCAGCGGCCAGTCCTCCGCCTCTTCTTGCAGCCGTTCGGCCTGCAGGGTCACCGCCGAGGGGGAGACCCCTTCGGGGATGGCCGCGGGCGGGCAGTGAAGCTGCACTTCGGTGCCGGTGTCCTTTAAGTCCAGGGGCTGTTTGGCAAAGGTGATCACCAGCTGGGTGTCGGCGCGCAACTGGGAGAGGGAGAAGTGGTTCCCCTCGAAGGGCACCGGCTCGCCGTCGGCGGTGACCGATTGCAGCGCCCACCCGTCGGCGGGCTGGGCGGTGTAGGTGATGGACTGGTTCCAGCCCACCGTCTGCACCCCGGCAGGGAAGAGGGTCCCTTCCCCCACAACCTGGGCGGTGAGGTGTAGGTCGGGGGCGTGAACGGCCCAGACGGCCTCCTCGCCCGGCCGGTAGTCGGCCGGCCCCTCTTCGGCAAAGGCAAACCACCCCTGCTGCGGCGCGTCGCCCTGGTAGGTGATGGCCGCGTCCCCGTCGGTCCAGCCGCCCTTGAGGGTGACCGCCGCCGCCCCGGAGGGGGCGGGCTCCCAGCTCTGGCCGACGGTGAGGGGGGCGGACAGGGTCAAGTCGGTGACGCCGGAGATGGCGTCGACGGAGACGGCGGCCCCCTCGATGGAAAGGGAGGCGCGCCCGGTGGCGATGGCGGTGCCCGTCTCCTCCACATAGCCCTGGGCGTAGATGGCGCCCCCGTCGGGGAAGGTGATGCCGTCGACGATGCGCACGTCGGCATTCTCGCACTGCACTGCCGCCACCCCGTCGCCGCTGTAACAGCCGCCGCTCACCAGCTGGCGAACGGTGCAGTGTTGCAGGGTGACCGAGGTGTTGCCCGCTGAGACGCTCTTGCTGGAGAGGCCCAGGGGCCCGCCGATGGCGGCGGTGATGGTGCTGTTTCGGATGTCCAACTTGGCGGTGCCGGAGATGTCCACCGAGCCGCCCCCGTTGAAGAGAAAGCCGCCGCCGAGGATGTTGCCGCCGTAGTCCCCGTTGTAGAGGGGGAAGTCGCTGTCGGAGATGGTGACCGAGGTGTTTTGGGAGCAGGCCGAGGCGGTGGCCGTGTCGCAGTGGCCGCCGCCGTAGACGTCCCCGTGGAGGGTGGAGCCTCGAATGGCGATGGAGACCTGGCCGGCGTCGGCGTTGCAGTCGCTGTCCGACGCCATCCCGCCGCCCATGATCTCCCGCTCCGGCAGGTCGGTGCCGAGGATCTCGATTTTGACCGAACCCACCGACACGTCCGCCCCCTGCACATTGGCATAGCCGCCGCCCCAGAGGTAGTCGTCGCTGTGAAAGACGGTGTCGGCATGGTCAAAGGTGACGGCGGCCTGGCCGGTGACCCGGGCCTCGCCCCCGGGCTGGTCTGCCGTTCCCCCGCCCAGCAGCCAGCCGATGCTGCCGCCGCGCACCGTGACCTCGGTGGAGGGGACGGTGCGGTCGAGCCCGCCGCCATAGAGGTAGCGGACCTTGGCGCGGTTGACCGTCAGGGGAACGCCGTTGGCAAAAAAGCGATATGCCCCCAGGGTGTGGTTTTGCCCGTCGCCGCTGTCCAGGGTGAGGGAGGTGATCCCCCGGTCGGCGGGGACCACCAGGTCCCCCTCTTCCCCCAAGTCCTCACTCAGCAGCAGGGTCAAATCCCCCGTGTTTTCGCCGAGGGAGGCGAAGGCCTCGCCCACGGTGGGGAAATCGCCCCCTGCCCCGATGTGTAGGACACTCGTCCCCTGGGCAAAGGGGACGGCGGCCAGCATGGCGACAGCCAGCAGCAGGGAGAGGGCCCAGCAACCCAATCGCTTGTTCACAGCAGTTACCTCGCGGCAGAGAAACCTGCCTCTTTCTGTGCGGTCACGCACATTTTTCCTTGTATATATTTGTGACTTTATTATATGCCTTGTGACAACTTTTTGTCAAACCTTTTCGACAGGGGACAGAGGGAGGCACGCCGGGCAGCGGCAGAGGACACGATGAGCGGAGATAGAGAGCACGTTGGGGGGCGACAGAGACGCGATGAGTGGCAGCAGAGGGCACATCGGTTGGCAGAAGGGGACATGTCGAGAGGAGGAAGAGAAAATGCCGAGCGGCAAGGGAACTCACTGGGCGGAGGAAGGGGGGCGAGGGAAGGAGGGGACACGCCAGGCAGCGGCAGAGGACATGATGAGCGGAGATAGAGAGCGCGCTGGGTGGCGGAAGAGACACGATGAGTGGCGGCAGAGGGCACATCGGCTGGCAGAAGGGAGAGCGCCGGGAGGCCAAAGAGGACATGCCGAATGGCAAGGGAACTCACTAGGCGGAGGAGGGGGAGACCGAGAGATGGAGGGGACACGCCAGGCAGCGGCAGAGGACACGATGAGCGGAGATAGAGAGCGCGCTGGGAGGCGACAGAGACACGATGAGTGGCAGCAGAGGGCACATCGGCTGGCAGAAGGGAGAGCGCCGGGAGGCAAAAGAGGACATGCCGAACGGCAAGGGAACTCGCTGGGCGGAGGAAGGGGGGTGAGGGAAGGGGGGGACACGCCAGGCAGCGGAGGAGGGGATGTCGGACGGTGGAATGGGACCCGCCGGCAGGAGAAGGGGAGAGGGCCCACCGCCGCCTTTTGGGGCGGGTTTTCGGGGCAAAAAAGGACGCCCCCTCCGACGAGGTCAGAGGGGGCGTCTGCCTTACTGAAAAGCCTTACTTGGTGCCAAAGATCCGGTCGCCGGCGTCGCCGAGGCCGGGGACGATGTAGCTGTTTTCGTTGAGGCGCTCGTCCAGGGCGCCCACGTAGATCTCCACGTCGGGGTGGGCCTCCTGCAGGGCGGCAAGCCCTTCCGGCGCGGCGATGACGCACATAAACTTGACCGAGCGGGGGCCGTACTTCTTCACCAGGTTGATGGCGTCGATGGCCGAGCCGCCGGTGGCCAGCATCGGGTCGAGGACAATCACGTCCCGCTCGCTGATGTCGGTGGGCATCTTGCAGTAGTACTCCACCGGCTTGAGGGTCTCGGGGTCGCGGTAGAGGCCCACGTGGCCGATCTTGGCCGAGGGGACCATGTTGAGGATGCCGTCAACCATCCCCAGGCCGGCCCGGAGAATGGGGACAAAGGCGATTTTCCGCCCGGCGATGATGTGGGCCTTGGCGGTGGCAATGGGGGTCTCGATCTCCACGGCCTTCAGGGGCAGGTCGCGGGTGGCCTCGTAACACATGAGCATGGCGATCTCGCTGATGAGCTCGCGAAACTCCTTGGTGCTGGTGTTCTTGTCCCGCAGCAGGGAAATCTTGTGCTGGATCAGGGGGTGGTCCATGATGAACGGTTCTTTTGCCATTTGAAGATCCTCCTTGTATTTATCCCAGAGGCGGCTTGCGGGGGCTGCCCGGCCGCCGGATGTGCGTCGGTGCAAAGGGAGGGTGGGAAAGGGGGGCTGTCAGCAGCCTCCGCCTTCCCACCCTCTCAGGGCCTATTGTTTTTTCTTGTCCAGCTCGGTGAGCATGTCGACCCGGCGCTGGTGGCGGCCGCCCTCATAGGCGGTGTCGAGAAACACGTCCACCAGTTCGCAGGCCAGGCCAGAGGAAATGACCCGTCCCCCCATGCACAGCACGTTGGCGTCGTTGTGCATGCGGGTGTACTTGGCGCTGTAGTAGTCGGAGCAGCAGGCCGCCCGGATGCCAGGGGTCTTGTTGGCGGCAATGGAAATGCCGATGCCGGTGCCGCAGAACAGCAGGCCCCTCTCGCACTCGCCGGAGGTGATGTGGGCGCAGGTCTCGCTGGCGATCACCGGGTAGTCCACGCTCTCCCCGTTGCAGCCGCAGTCGATGTACTCGATGCCGCGCTCGTCCAAATGCTTTTTGACTTCTTCTTTCAGGGCGTATCCGCCGTGATCGCAACCGATGGCTAACATATTCACATTCCTCCGTTTGATTTTTGCCGCTCCTGCCGCTCGCGCTGGGCCTGGGAGAGGCGTATGTAGTGCAGGGCCAGCGCCGCCCCGTCCCCCGCCCGCCGCCGATTTTCCGGCGCGGCGGCACAGGTGGCCACGGCGCTTCCCCTGGTGGAGAGCAGGTGGGGGGGCGCCAGGCGCACCCGCACGTTTCCATTGTGAATAGTATAGCACATCCGGCCGCCGTCTCCAAGTAGGAAAATGGGCATTTTTTCATCGCTGCAAAACCGCAGCGCCTCCTCGGCGGCCACCGCCTCGTCCTCGCTCACCCGCTTCAGCGCGCCGCTGCCGTCGGCGAAAAAGGTGGCGGTGTAGACCTGGTTTCGCCGGGCGTCCATGCAGGGGACCACATAGCCCCGCTCGTGGGCCAGGTTGTAGGCGGTCGCCTCCAGGGTGGAGACCCCCACGCAGGAAAGCCCGGCCCCGGCGCAGAGGCCCTTGATGGCCGCCGCGCCGATGCGCAGCCCGGTGAAGCTGCCCGGCCCGTGGGTCACCGCCAACAGATCGACCGACCCCAGGTCAATCTTGGCCGCCTGGAGCATCCCGTCGATCATGGGCAGCAGGGTCTCGCTGTGGGTCAGTTTGGTGTTGACAAAGCTCTCGGCCAGGATGACCCCCTCCTCCACCACCGCGCAGGAGGCGGATTTGGCCGAACAGTCCAGCCCTAAGATCCGCATCAGCTCTCCCTCCTCTTGTCGATTTGCAGGTTTTCCACCGTGATCCGCCGGCAGTCCTCGCCCTCCGGCTCGATGGTCACGGTGATGGTCTCCGGGGGGAGGATGGCCTCTACGTTCTCGCTCCACTCCACCGCCAGGATGCTGTCCCCCCGCTCCAGGTAGTCAAAAAAGCCGGTGGTCTCCACGTCGTCGATGTCCAGCACCCGGTACATGTCAAAGTGGTAGAGGTTGACCGGCCCCCGGTACTCGTTGACGATGGCAAAGGTGGGGGAGCTGATCTCCCCGCGCACCCCCAGCCCGGCGGCCAGCCCCCGGGTGAAGGCGGTCTTGCCCGCCCCCATCCCGCCCCGGTAGGCCACCACGTCCCCCGGGCGGAGGTGGGCGGCCAGCCGGGCGGCAAAGGCCTCGGTCTCGGCCACGCTGTGGGAAAGGTAGGATGTCATCTGTGCGTTTCCCTCCTTAAAACAGGCCGGTGATCCGGCCGTCCTCGTCGATGTCGATCTGGCAGGCGGCGGGCCGCGGCGGCAGCCCGGGCATGGTCATGATGTCCCCCGCCAGGGCCACCAGGAACCCCGCCCCCGAGGAGAGGCGCACCTCTTTGACCTGCAGGGTGAAGCCCCGGGGCCGACCCAGTTTTTTGGGGTCGTCCGAGAGGGAGTACTGGGTCTTGGCGATGCAGACGGGCAGGTCGTCCCGCCCCAGCTGCTCGATCTGTCGCATCTGCTGCCGGGCGGCGGAGGTGTACTCCACCCCGGCGGCGCCGTAGATCTCCCGGGCGATGGCGCCGATCTTCTCCTCGATGGGGAGGGCCGCGTCGTAGAGGGGGGCAAACCGCCCCGGCTCCTCGCAGGCCCGGCAGACCAGCTGTGCCAGCTCCACCCCGCCCGCGCCGCCCTGAGAGAAGACGTCCGACAGGGCGTAGGGCACCCCCATCTCGTCGAGACAGCGGGCCACCTCGACCACCTCGCTGTCAAAGTCGCCGGCAAAGTGGTTGATGGCCGCCACCACCGGCACCCCGTACTTGCGCATGTTTTCCAGGTGGGCCTGCAAGTTGGGCAGCCCCGCCCGCACCGCGCCCGGGTCTTCCAGGGCCAGATCGCCCTTTTTCACCCCGCCGTTGTACTTGAGGGCCCGCACCGTGGCCACCACCACGATGGCGCTGGGGGCGAGGCCCGCGGCCCGGCACTTGATGTCCAAGAACTTCTCGGCCCCCAGGTCAGAGCCAAAGCCCGCCTCGGTGATGCAGTAGTCCCCCAGTTTGAGGGCCAGGCGGGTGGCCCGCACCGAGTTGCAGCCATGGGCGATGTTGGCAAAGGGACCCCCGTGGAGGATGGCGGGGCTGCCCTCCAGCGTCTGCACCAGGTTGGGGTTGATGGCGTCTTTGAGCAGGCAGGTCACCGCGCCGCTGATTTCCAGGTCCCGCACGTACACCGGCTCTTTTTCATAGGTGTAGCCTACCAGGATCCGGCCGATGCGCTCTTTCAGATCCTTCAGGTCGTCGGCCAGGCAGAGGATGGCCATGATCTCGCTGGCCACCGAGATGAGGAACCCGTCCTGCCGGGGCACCCCCGACAGGGGGCCGCCCAGCCCCACCACGATGTTTCGCAGGGCGCGGTCGTTCATGTCCATGGCCCGCTTGAAGGTGATGCGCCGGGGGTCGATCCCCAGGGGGTTGCCCTGCTGAATGTGGTTGTCCACCGCCGCGCAGATCAGGTTGTTGGCCGCGGTGATGGCGTGCATGTCGCCGGTGAAGTGGAGGTTGATGTCCTCCATCGGCACCACCTGGGCATAGCCGCCCCCGGCGGCCCCGCCCTTCACCCCGAACACCGGGCCCAGAGAGGGTTCCCGCAGGGCGATGACGCAGTTTTTGCCCAGCTTCTGCATGGCCTCGCCCAGCCCCACGGTGGTGGTGGTCTTTCCCTCCCCCGCGGGGGTGGGGTTGATGGCGGTCACCAGCACCAGCTTGCCGTCGGGCCGGTCGCGCAGCCGGTCGATCAGGGGTTGGCCCAACTTGGCCTTGTAGTGGCCGTAGGGCTCCAGCTCCTCCTCCTTGATGCCCAGTTCCCCGGCCAGCCGGACAATGGGCTTCATCTCGCATTCCAGGGCGATCTCGATGTCGCTTTTCACAGTGCGTTTCCCCCTTCTCACCCGCCCGGCTCCCACCGGCAGGGCGGCAAATCTTCATAAAGTATACCACAATTCCGCCTTGAATAAAACGGCGCAGTAGTATACAATATACCAAATAGCGGCCACGGCTTGGGCCGCCCTCTTTTTGTAGCTCCCGCCGGGGTGTGCCCGGCAATTTGACCGCCCTCTCCGCACCGTCTTTCAATATAAAGGAGCCCTGCTTTGAAAAAAGTGATTCGCTCGGTCCACCAGTACATCAAGGACACCGACAAAATACTCTGGCTGCTCTGCATTGCCTGCAGCGCCATGTCTGTGATCACCCTCTGCTCGCAGATGTTTTACGGCTTCATCACCAGCAAGGTGGTCATCACCCAGTCCCTGGCCACCGGCATCGGCATTGTCATGGCCATCATCATCTCCAAGATGGACTACCACATCGGCGCCACCTTTTGGAAGTGGCACGTCGTCCTCTGTGTGGGACTGGTGCTGGCCACCTTTATCTTCGGCATCCAAAACCCCGGCGCCGACGACAAGGCCTGGCTGCCCCTGCCCTTTGGCATGACCCTGCAGCCCACCGAGCTGCTCAAGCTCTCCTTCATCTTCACCTTCGGGATGCACCTGGAGTCGGTGGGGGAGAACATCAACCAGTACAAAAACGTCCTCCTGCTCTGCCTGCACGGGATCGCCCCGGTGGGGCTGGTGGTGCTGCAGGGGGACGACGGCACCGCCCTCTCCTTTGTGGTGATTTTTTTGGCCATGCTCTTTTCCGCAGGCATCTCCTGGCGGTATGTGGCGGCCGGCTTTGTGGCCGCGGGGGTGGGCATCCCCATCCTCTGGAACTTCGTCATGAGCGAGAACCAGAAACAGCGATTTCTCATCCTGGCCGACCTCTCGGCCGACGCCAAGAACATCGGCTACCAGCAGTCCCAGGGGCTCATCGCCATCGGCACCGGGCAGACCTTTGGCACCGGGCTCTTCTCAAACGTCGTCCCGCGGGAGGTGCCCTACGCCCGCAACGACTTCATCTTCTCCTACATCGGGCAGACCCTAGGCTTTGTCGGCTGCCTGCTGGTGATCGCGGTGCTGCTGGCGGTCACCGGCAAGGTGCTGGCCACCGCCGGCCGCAGCGCCGACCGGCTGGGCTACTTCCTCTGCGTGGGGATTTTCGCCATCCTCCTCTTTCAGATCCTCGCCAACATCGGCATGTGCCTGGGGATCATGCCGGTCATCGGCCTCACCCTGCCGTTTCTCTCGGCCGGCGGCACCTCGGTCATCATGCTCTACATGGCCATCGGGCTGGTGCTCAGCGTTTATATGAACAACAAGCAAGAAATCTTTTCCTAATGGGACAGGGTTCGACGGCATTTGTACAAGCTGTCAGAATTTTAAAGAAAAGTTTTGACAAATCGCCCAAAGCTGTGCTATGCTTGTATCAGCAATCAACCACGTTCGTACCGAAAAAGGGATGTGAGCGGGGGCCGCAGCGCCCCCTTCGCAGAGCGCCGACACGGGCCGTGTCGGCGCTCTTTTTGTGGGCATTTGGCGGCTTTGCCGCCGCGCTGCCAGGTGGGGATGTGGTGTAAGACCAAGCGGGTGGCGGGCCCCTTTGCGGCCCCCGCCCCAGACCGGCGAGCAGGGGAACTGCCCCGCCCGCCAGCAGAAAGGAACCACATGAACGAGATCCCCTTTGACCAACTGGGCCTCACCCCCGAACTCCTCCGCGCCGTGGAGGAGATGGGCTTCACCACCGCCACCGACATCCAGAGCGGCACCATCCCCCTCATCCGCGAGGGGAAGGACGTCATCGGCCGCTCCCAGACCGGCACCGGCAAGACCGCGGCCTTCGCCATCCCCGCCATCGAGATGATCGAAAAGCTCGACAGCCGCCACCAGGTGCAGGTGCTGCTGCTCTGCCCCACCCGCGAGCTGGCCATGCAGGCCGCCGAGGAGGTGCAGAAGCTCTCCAAATACCGCAGCGGGGTCAAGACGGTGGCCGTCTACGGCGGCGCGCCCATCGACCGGCAGATCGCCCGCCTGGGCCAGGGCGCCAACTTCGTCATCGGCACCCCCGGCCGGGTGATGGACCACATCCGCCGCAAGACCCTCAAACTGGACACCCTCAAGCTGGTGATCCTCGACGAGGCCGACGAGATGCTCAACATGGGCTTTCGGGAGGACATCGAGACCATCCTCTCCTTTGCGCCGGAGGAGCGCCAGACCGTCCTCTTCTCGGCCACCATGCCCCCGGCCATCCTCGCCATCACCAAGCAGTACCAAAGAGAGCCCGAGATGGTGCAGATCAACCGCCAGCAGGTGACCATCGACGCCATCGAGCAGGCCTCGTTCGAGGTGCCCATGGGCCGCAAGATGGACGCCCTCAACCTGGTTTTGCGGGCCTACGCCCCCAAGTCGGCCATCGTCTTTTGCAACACCAAGAGCATGGTCGACGAGCTCACCGCCTACCTGAACGACCACGGCTTCTCCGCCGCCGGCCTGCACGGCGACATGAAGCAGAGTCAGCGCACCCAGGTGATGGACGGGTTCAAGCGCCGCAAGACCGCCCTTTTGGTGGCCACCGATGTGGCCGCCCGCGGCATCGACGTGGACGACCTGGACATGGTGCTCAACTACGACATCCCCCAGAACAGCGAGTACTACGTCCACCGCATCGGCCGCACCGGCCGCGCCGGGAAAGAGGGCAGGGCCTTTACCCTGGTCTCGGGCCGCAAACAGGTTTGGCAGCTGCGGGACATCGCCCGCCAGACCCGCTCCACTATCGAGCCCCGCCCCATCCCCACCCCGGAAGAGATCGCCGAGACCCGCCGCGCCCGCGCCTTTGAGAAGATGTTGCAGAAGCTGCGCGCCGCCGAGGTCTACCGCTACGCCGACATGGCCCAGGAGCTCTGCGACGAGGGCTTCTCGATGGACCAGGTGGCGGCCATGGCCCTGGAGATGCTCTTCGGCAAGGAAAAACACCTCATCCCCCAGATGGTCAAGACCCCCGTGCGGGGGGAGCGGCTGCCCCGGGGTGCGGGGGTGCGCATCGGCCTGAGCATCGGCCGGGAGCAGCACATCGCCCCCAACTTCATCGTCGGCGCCATCGCCGAGCGCACCGACATCACCGGCCGCGAGATCGGCAAGATCGAGATCTACGACCGCAAGACGGTGGTAGAACTGCCCGCCGACAAGGCGGAGGAGGCCATTCGCGCCATCGACGGCACCAAGATCGCCGGGCGGATCGTCAAGGCCTTCCCCTACACCCCGAAGGAGGGCGAGTTTGCAGCCCCCCGCCCCCGCGGACCACGCCCCTACCGGGCCGACAAGGACCGCCCCCGCCGCCCCGGCCGCTTCCCCAAGCCGGGCAAGAAACCCTTCTAACACCAAATCGCAAAGAGGCCGGATGCACCAGTGGCATCCGGCCTCTTTTTTGGTTGCGGCCCTATATCGCTTTGGCAAAGAAAATCTCCATCGCCTCGCTGGGCAGCAAGAGGGCGCCGGCACCGGTGTAGCCGCGGCGGCGGTGGAGGCGCTGCGCCCCCTCGCTGGAGAGGGGGAAGGTGGACGCCCGGCCCCTTTCATCTGTTCCTCCCAGTGGGCGAGCAGCGCCGTTCCGACCCCGCGGCCCCGCCACCACAGACAACAGGTTCAAAAAGGGGGTGTTGTCCCAAAGGAGGTCCCCCCCGCAGCCAGCCGGTGATCTCGCCGCCCTCCCGGGCAGCCATCGCCCGCCCCAGGGCAGGCGACATTTTCAGTTCCCCCCGTTCGACGTGCCGGTCACAGGAGGGGAGAGGGGGGCTTTTCCCTCCCGATATGCCAGTTGCGGAGGGAGAGAAAAGGGGAGGGGCCGCCTACCTGTCCGCCCCGACTTCCGTGTGCGCGTTCTCCTCAAGTATCCAGTGCCAAGAGGAATTTCTCTGCCGTCTGGATGGCCGTCACCCGCCCAAGACCGGCAGCGTCTTTCGTTCCCCTGCCCAATGCGCCGGTCGCGGGAGGGAGGAGGGGGAAACCCCACCTGCCCTTCCTCTCCGACCTCCACGTGCAGGTTCTCCTCAAGTATCCAGTGCCAGGCGCAGTTTCTCCGCCACCTGGGTGGCCATCACCCGCCCCAAGGCCGGGTAAAGTTTTCCTGCCCTCTAGGCGACCGTCGCCCGCCCCAGCGTCGGCAACGTCTTAAGCTTCCCCCAACCGATGTGGCGGTCACGGGAAGGGAGAATGAAAATTCTCCTCGCACGGGCATCCCGACTTCGATTGTGTGCTTTCTCCTTCAAAGGCCTATGGCTAGGCGGCAGTGGTTTTCCATCTCCAGACAGCCACCGCCCGCCCCAAGACCGGCAGCGTCTCCAGTTCCACCTGTTCAATCTGCCGGCCGCAGGAAGGGAGAAAGGGCGCTCCCTCTCCCCCTGCTCAGCGCGCCGTTTGCAGGAGGCAAGGAAGGGGGAGTCCCCCTACCCAATATGTTCGGTCGCGGGAAGAGAGAAAGAAAAATTCCTCCCGCTCGCTCTAAGCCCCATCCGTGTTCCCCCTTAAAGCCCCAGGGCCAGCCGGTATTCCCCCACCACCTGGGCGGCGTTCTCCGCCACCGAGGCGGTGCCGTCGGTGCGCAGGACCGGGCAGGGCAGGGTGGCCGCCCACGCCTCGTGCACCCGCAGGCAGGGGGAGCCGTCGCTGTCGTAGCGGGCCACGTTGTCGAGAAAGCGCTGGTGCTCTTCAAACATGTCGCCCCCGGGCAGGATGCGCACCCCAAAGAGGGCCAGTTCCCGCCGGTGGGCCCGCTCCACCCGCACCGGGGCCGGGGCGGTGTTGAGCACCGCCAGGTCAAACAGGGGCACAAAGGGCTGGTTGTAGCTGTCCATCGAGCCCGAAATCACAAAGTGGGGGTGCTGGGAGAGGTCGCCCATCAGCAGGGCGATCCGCTCCTCCCGCGGGCGGGTGCGGGTAAAGGGCACCTCGGTGTCCCACCGCCAGAGGTAGTCGTCCAAGTCAAAGTGTGCAAACCCCAGCTGGGCGGCCACTGCCCGGCCCAGGGTGGTGGTCCCCGAGCCGGGGGAACCGAATACGATGATGCCCCTTGCCATCTGTCTCTCCTCCTCATTTCCGGGCCGCCGGGGGCGGCCGGTGCTGCTGCCAGTATAGCACATCCGCCGCCCCGGTCATAGACTGGCCGGAAAGGAGGGGAGCATGTATGCAACCTGTGACAAATGACATCCACTATACCGAGGGGTTTGCCGACCCGTCCCCCTGGCCCGACCTGGAGATCTGCGCCCCCAACAGCCGCTGGGCGTCCCTCCTGGCCGAGGACTACGCCGGGGCCGCCGGGGAACTGACCGCCTCGCTGCAATATATCTACCACCACGCCGCTGCCAAGGACTGCCCCGACATCTCCCGCGCGCTGGAGAAGATTTCCATCGTCGAGATGATGCACATGGAGAAGTTGGCCGGGGCCATCCGCGCCCTGGGGGGCGACCCGACCTACTGCGCCGGCGGCCGCCCCTGGTGCGCCGCGGAGGTGCAGTACGGCGGCAGCCTGGGGGAGTACCTCCACGCCGACCTGGCCGGCGAGTACGCCGCCATCCGGAATTACCGCCGCCACATCGCCCAAATCGGCGATGAGAGCGTCTGCAGACTGCTGGCGCGCATCGTCAAGGACGAGGAGGTACACCTTCGCGTCTTTCGCCAGCTCATCGAGAAGTACGGCCTCTGATTGGCGCGCAAAAAAAGAGAGGGGGGAGGGCCCGCGGGCCCTCCCCCCTCTCTTTTGGCTTGCACACCCTGCCACAGGGTGCAAAGGTCAAATGAATTTGTCCAGTTCCGCCTCCACCTGGGGCATCTTCTTCACCTTGGGGGCGCGGATCGGCTTGCCCCGGGCAATCACCATCGCCACCTCCCGCAGGGCGGTCAGATCTTCCAGCGGGTTTTTCGCGGTGACGATCATGTCGGCGCACTTGCCCGGCTCCAGGGTGCCCAGGCGGTCCCCCAGCCCCGCCAGCTCGGCGTTTTTCTTGGTGGCGGTGGAGAGGGCGAAGGCCTTCGACACCCCGCAGTACTTGTGAAAGTAGTTGACTTCCCGCCACATGTCGTAGTGGGTGATGTAGGGGCAGCCGGTGTCGGTGCCCAGCCCCACCGGGATACCGGCCTTCAGGCAGGCGCGGGCGCACTCCACGATCCCCTCAAAGACCACTGCGCCGTTGTACTGCTCCATCTCCGACACCCCGCTCACCGCCCGGTCGAAGAGGGCGTAGGGCAGCGCGGGGGAGAGGGTCGCGATCTGGCAGGCCCCCCGCTCTTTGAAGAGGGCGAGGATCGCCTCGTCCGGCTTGGCCCCGTGCTCGATGGTGTCCACCCCGTTTTCCAGGGCCACCCGCACCCCCTCGGGGCTCTCCACGTGGGCGGCCACCTTCAGGCCGTGGCGGTGCGCCTCGTCGCAGGCGGCCTTCACGTATTCCGGCGGCATCTTTAGCTCCCCCGGCTCGCCCTTCTTTTTGGCGTCCAGCACCCCGCCGGTGATCATCAGCTTGATGATGTCCGGCTTTTCGGCGGCGATTTTTGCCACGTAGTCCCGCGCCTCGTCGGCGCTGTGGGCCTCGTAGGCCAGCGACCCGGCCATGTGCCCCCCCGGCACCGAGACCGCCATGTTGGCCGCCAGGATGCGGGGCCCCACGATTTCCCCCGCGTCGATGCGGTCGCGGATGGCGCTGTCGCAGTCCAGCACCCCGCCCATGGTGCGGATGGTGGTCACCCCGCTCATGAGCTGGGTGCGGGCATAGCCCTCGCACATCTTCCGCAGCACCGCCTTCATCAGCCCGTTGCTGGTCATCAGCTTCACCATCTTCACGTTGTCCTGCTGCTTCTTTTTGGGCTTGCCGTTGGCCGGCAGGTGCACGTGCATGTTGATGAGCCCCGGCATCAGGTACTGCCCCGCCAGGTCAATTATCTCATACCCGGTCAGCTCGCCCCCCTCCGGCTCGATGGCGGCGATCATCTCACCGTCGGTCTTGACCACCAGCCCCGCCTGGGGCTCCATCTCCTCGCTGCCGTCCAGCAGGATACCGCCTGTGTACGCGTATTTCATCTGCCTGTGCTCCTCTCTCCCGGGGCGGGACACTGTGTCCGCCCCTAGTCCTCCAAACAGGCCCGCAGCCGGGCCACCAGTTTCGCCTTCTCCTCCGGCGGCAGGAAGGCCGCCTCGGCGCTGTTGATGTTCATCAAAATCAAGTCCCGGTCGCAAAAGCCCATCTGGCGGCAGTACTCGTACTCCCGCTCCAAGCTGGTGCCCAGCACCGTCAGGTTGTCGGTGTTCACCGTCACCTTTACCCCCTGGTCGTAGAGCACCTTCAGCGGGTGCCGTCCGTCCTCCGGCAGGTCGTAGGAGATGATGCTGCTCACCGGGCACATCTCCAGCGTCACCCCGCGGGCCTTGACGATTTCCGCCAAGTCGGGCCGCTGGGCCACCTGGTAGCCGTGGCCGATGCGGGGAGTGCCAAAGGGCAGGCACTGGGGCACCTCGAATTCCGAGTGGCAGGTGGCCGGCACCCCCAGCTCCCGCGCCAGATCGAAGATATCGGCGTAGTCGGCCAGGTGCTCCTCGTACCCCGCCAGATCGACCCCCACCACCTTGCTGCCCGCGGCGATGAACTCGGCCGCCAGCCGCACCGTCTCCAGGTTTTCATCCCGGTTTGCCTCGGCCGGCTCCAATTTCCCCATGGCGCACAGCAAAATGCCCACCGCGATTTCCGGGCAGGCGGCCTCTCCGTCGGCCACCCCCTGTAACACCGCCTCGATGGCGTCGCGCTGGGTCAGCCCCTTTTCCAGGTGAAACTGGGGGGCGAAGCGCAGTTCGGCGTAGCAGACCCCCTCGCCCGCCAGCCGGGCAATCAGGTCGGCCGTCACCTGGCGCAGGGCGGGAGCGGTCTGCATCACTGCCAGGGGCAGGTCGAACTCCTTGAAATCGGTGCCGTTCTCCCCGGGCTGGATGACCATCCGCCGGGTGACCTCCTCCAAAGTCAGCTCCCCCTCGGGCAGGCCCTGGTCCTTGGCCAGCTGCCAGGCGGTGGCCGGCGGGACCGAGCCGTCGATGTGCAGGTGCAGTTCAATTTTGGGAAAGGTTTTCAATTCGTCGTCCTCCTTGCGCGGGCGGGGGCCCGCCGATTGGTCTGTCCTGAATTCATGCTACCCCCCTTGGCTGGTTTTGTCAACGAGTCGTTTGAGGGGATGTTGGCTTATTTTTCCTCTATTTTTGACAAGATTTTCTGAAATTGCTAAACTGACAGCATAGTTTTTTGCCTTCTGCTCCGTGCGGCGGGACGATTTCCCGCCCGGCGGCCCGCTCACAGACAGGGGCAAAAGAGAATACGCGATTGGGGGAAACAGGACAATGGACGACAAGATCAGCCTTCTCATTGTAGAGGACGAACCCGCAGAGCAGGCGGCTTTTGCGGAGTGTTTGCAAAACGAGCGCCAGATCGAGCTGGTGGGCATCACCGGCAGCGAGACAGAGGCGCTGGCCCTGGTGGACAGCCACCGGCCCGACGTGGTGGTCCTCGACTTGGAGCTGCAGGAGGGCGACGGCCTGAACCTGACGCCCGTTCTCACCGACCCGAGCCGGTCCTACTCCCCCTATGTCCTGGTGACCACCCGGACGGAAAACCGCCACACCCTCGACATGCTGCGGGACGCCGGGGTCGGCTTTATCTACGACAAGAATATCGACCGCTACGGCCCCGACCAGGTGCTGCGCGGCGTCAAGCGGATGGGCGGCTTTCTCAAGGGCCGCCGTCTGGGCCGGTCGGGGGAGTCCGCCGCTTCCCAGTCGGCGAAGGAGCTGCGCCAAAAGCGGCTGCTGGAAGAGCTCAACTGCGAGATGGAGGACATGGGCCTTCGCCGGAGGCAGAAGAGCTGCCGCTGCCTGGTGTGGGCGGTCTACTGCCAGTTGGAGAGCGGGGAGCCCCTCTCCCTCACCAAGGAGCTCTACCCCATGGTGGCGCAGCAGCTGCACTGCAAGCCGGAAAATGTGGAGCGCAACATCCGCTCCGCCATCCACAAGGTGTGGGACGTGAGCAACCGCAATCTCGATTTGGTGTACGAGCGCTTTCCCCGCCTGGTCGACGAGAATGGCGACTACCCCACCAACGGCGAACTGATCGAGGCCTTTGTGGTGCGGATGCGGCGCAAGCACGTGCGGTAAAAAAATGTCGCTTTGTGGAGAAAATGCCCTTCTTTGCCACTCGCTGGGTGTCAAGCGCCCCCACTTGGCGGGGGTAATATAGACGCAAACGGCGGGCGGGAAAAAGGTAGGGAAGGCCTGCTCCCCGCCCGCCGGGACAATGCTCTGTGCCGGCCTGTGTGCGCAGAGCAGAAGGCCGCCCGCGGGGCTCTGATGGGGAGGAGGGACAGCTTCATCTGCCTGCCCTTTTCCCGGGAGAAGGGGGGCGCACGGCTGTTTTTAGCGGGGGCTGCGCCGCCCCCTCTCCGCCGGAGGGCCCTCATCCCGCTCCATAGACGGTTTGACCCCCGCGAACGCGCGGAAAACAAGTCGCCTGCGGAGGGGCGGGAAGGGAAAGGGGAAAAGCCTCCCCTCCCTTCCCAGGGGCAAAGAAATTGCCCTTGCAGGGAGGGGGGAGCCCCCGTCCTCTCCTTCTTGGTCAGGGAGTCTTCGTTTGCTGCCCCACAGGCTATTTTTGGGGGAGAAGGCCAACTGCGGTGCGGAGAAGGGGGAGATGGATTTTGATTGGGAGGAGGGAGGGCTTTATCCGCCTGCCCTTTTCTCGGGAGAAGGACAGCACGCGGCTGCTCTAGACGAATGGGGCCGTGCCGCCCCTTCCCCGCTGGAGGGCCCCCGTCCCCCCCTTTGTCGGGGAGCCCCTATTGCCGCTCCATAGACGGTTTGACCCCCGCGAACGCGCGGGAAACAGGCCGCCTGCGGAGGGGTGGGGGACTGGAAGGGAGCCCCCCGCCCCCGGTTGGAAACCCCTTTATCCGCCACCCCACAGACCATATCTATGAGTGCACGGGGAGAGAATAGCCGCTGTCTGTGGGCAAGGGCGATATTGTTGGGGAAAAGGGGGTATCGGCTCTGTTCCCGTGGACGCCGCTGGGCCGACAGGGCTGCCCATCCCACCCCGCATACCGGCTGGATACCGCGGACAGGGGGCAGGATAGGCGCGCCCCCCGCCCCCCGTTTGCGGCAAAGAGGAGAAGGGACACACAGGTTGCAAACCCGCCCTGCGGGGCGCTGCAAGAGAGGAAAACAAGAAACGGAGAGAGGAAACGATGGAGAAAAAGACGAGGCTTATGATCGTGGAGGACGAGGTCGAGGAGCAAAACGCCTTTGTCGAATACCTGAAGGGACAGGAGGAAATCGACCTGGTGGGGGTCACCGGCAGCGCCGCCGAGGCGCTCAAGTGGAATGACCGCTACCGCCCTGACGTGGTGATACTGGACTTGGAGTTGAGCGAGGGGGAGGGCAGCGGGCTGGACCTGGCCCCCGCCCTCGCCGCGCCTGAGCGGCCCCACAACCCCTACGTCATGGTGACGACCAAGGTCACCGACAAGAGCACCCAGGCCTATCTGCGAAACTACGTCGGCTTCATCTACGAAAAGCGGCTGCAAAACTATGGCCCCGAGCAGGTCATCGGCACAGTCAAGCGGATGGGCAGCTTTCTGCGCGGCCAGCGGCTGCGGCGGGGCGGCAGTCTGCCGGCCATGCCCGCCCCAGGGGCGGAGGAGTCCCTGGAGGAGCGGTTGCTCGACGAGATTTTTCGCGAGCTGGAGTGCATGGGGCTGCGCCGCGGGCTGATGGCCGCCCGGTGCACGGCCTGGGCCACCCTCTTTCACTACAAGTACAAGGGGGACGACAAGCAGCTTTTCACCAAAAACCTCTACCCGGACGTGGGCGAGCAGGTGGGCTGCAAGTGGCGCAGTGTGGAGCGCAATATTCGCAACGCCATCAAAATTGCCTGGATGCCCGCCAACTATGAGCAGACCAGCGCCCGCTTTCCCCACTTGGTGAAGGCCAACGGGACCATTCCGACAAATGCCCAATTTTTGGATGCGTTTGTCGTCCGGCTGCGAGAGCGCCACTGACAGGGCGCAGATGGACAGGTTCAAAAAACAGCAGAAAAGCATCTCTTTTTAAAGAGGCTTAATACCCACAAGGGGCTGCGGAGGGAGTTGTCTCTCTCCACAGCCCCTTGTATTTGCTTTCAAGCAAATACTCGTTTCAGGTTATAAAATCACGTCTGCCAACAGAGAATCTTTCGACAAAAAGTGCGTCGAGGAGCAATTAACAAAAAGTTTACAATCAAGCCATTTCCCGCTTTTCGCTCATTTTGGTTTCGTCACATATCGACATGAGACGACATATCCGGCCGACCTATATCGAAGTTGGCGCCCTTCTAACCGTGATAGATTGCGCGTGGAGAGTCTCCAAGCGACAACGGAAGAAGGGAGGGCGTGACTGTGAGCTGGTTGGAAGCGTTCCTGGACTGGATCAAGTGGTGGCACTAATAGTCGGTGCGAGTGGGGGAAAAGGGGATGAATCAATCCCCTTTTTCTCATAAGTTTTCGCTATGATAGGCATGATGATGCCCCTATATAATTTTGAAAGAGGAGAAAGAAATCATGCTGAAATTCATTCTAGCGATTAAATTTGTCACCATTTTCGCACAGACAAACTTGCTGTACTACGAACTAGAAAAGATACCTATAACCAGGCGCAGGAAAATTATTGAAACTATCTTCGTTTCTCTATTATCAACAGCGGCAGTAGCTTTAATTGGCGATTTCACATTATCACCTTTGGTGGGGTTAGCCTTTGTAGCAATCATCAGTATTTATCATTCTCGAACAAAGCATCAGACAGTTATTACATCGATATTTTGCATTTTAAGTTTATATGCTATTTCTACTGTTATCAGTGCTCTCGCAAGTGATGCAATAATGCTTAGCTTATTTTTCATCCAATCGGGATATAACAAAGAATTTATAGCTATTTGCGCGATTGTTCTTAGACTTATTGCATTTGGTGTAGTTCTAAAATTTTCTTTTCCGAAGTCTACCAATAGAACTACTGCAAAGCACTTTTCAAAACGTTTTAACCTAATTTCTTCGGGAATTTGTATTACTTTATTTTCGATGATTGCTATTGTAAAAATTGACCACAGTATTTTAGCCGAGTATGCAGAGGTTATTATTGTTGGCTACTCTGCTCTTGTTGTGATAATTGCAGCAATTAGAATGACTGAAGTTAGAGAAAACGAAATCAACAAGGAGCTAGAGCGCCGCGAAGCTGTGCACAGAGACCATCAAGAAAAGGAGATTCTCCCGGCCATCAGTGTCAGCTTTGTCAAAATGAGGATGGCGCTCAGCGAGTACGACACCGAACTCGCCGAGAGCTTTGCGCCCGATGAGACCGAGATATTGCAGCTGGCCGGCGAGCGGGCCGAAGAGATCCGCGACAGGCTCATCAACGGCTATGTGCCACCGGAAACCGGCAGCTCAACCCTCAACAACACCCTGCAAACGCATGCGGCAATGGCTGCCAAAGACCACGTCTTTTATCGGGTCGTCGTCTTTACGACAGTCGAGCCCCTGCTGCGGTTTATGAAGTTGCGCGAGGTGGTCCGCCTGGTGGGCGACCTCTCGAGAAATGCCATCCGCGCGGCTGCCGCTGCCGCCAACGGTCACGGCGCGGTAGAGGTCTACCTCGGTCTCAACGAGTATGGGGACTATGAAATCTGCATCTACGACAACGGCCCGGATTTTCCGCCGCACATCCTGGCGGCCCTGGGAGAGTACGGCAACACCACCAAGGGCAAAGACCATGGATTTGGTCTGGCGGATACGCTCAAGCTCCTTGACGACTACGGCGGTGACTTCCGCGTGGAAAAGTTGGAGGGCGACCCGGAGTTCACCAAGTGCGTTCGGGTCACCCTTCCGAAAAAGCGTTTTCAGAAAAAGAGCAGGGGTGGAGCGGTTCTGGCGATCAAGTAGACGCGTCTTGCCACCCGGGCGCATCTTGGCCCAACGGCCCGCCCTTCGGCGAAGACCGGGCGGCCAATGACAACCAGGGGGAAGGGGATAGACACCCCGCCCCACAAAAACAAAGAGGAAGTGCAAGCGATATGAAGATCTACACGGTAAACCAGACGGAAATTTGTATAGAGGGCATCACCCGCGCCACCTACGGCCTGACAGGACAGACAGTGGAGATCCGCGATATTTCCCTCGAGCGTCAAAAGGTCGAGGCGTTGGCCGAACAGTGCAACCGCCTGGATGTAAGCGAATGCCACCTGCGCGACATCGTGGAGGACTTCTATGGTTTGCCCCTCTAGTAAAGGGGCTTTTTTTATTGGAAAACGCGCCAAAAGGGCGTGAAAAGGAGAGAGTTCCCCACTTTGTCCCCCCACCGCGCGGCCCCGCGGCGGGGGAGAGGAGCGCAGGCCCGCCTGTTTTTCCATTTCTGTCGGGGCTGTTCGACCTGTGAAAAGCGAAGACCCGGGGGAGGCGCGTATGCCCTCTACCGGGTCTTTCTTTTCCCCTGCGGCAGCTGTTTGCGCGCCTGCGCCATCCCCTTTTCCCGCGCCCGCCGGCGTGGCCTGTCCCTCTCTTTTCCCGCCCCTTGTCACCGCGTGCGCCCTGCTTTTTGCTGTCCGTTTTCCCGCGGGGGGAGAGGGGGGGGGATGCCGGTGTCCCCACCCGCTGGCAAGCGTCAAGGGGCGACGTTTTGCGCCGTGTGAAAGGCGAGGGGAAAAGCCGCCCCTGTTCGGACAGGGAAAAGAGGGGGGAGCACACCGTCCATATTCTGCCCTGTTTCCCCCCACAAAAAAACCGGGAGAGGCGCGCAACGGCCCTCCCGGCCCCGTATTTCCCCCACTGGAGCTGTTTGTGCGCCTGTGCCCTCTCCCTCTTTTCTCCCTGTCCATTCCCACTGTGAGGGAAAAAAGGAGTGTGGCAGCAGCGCCCCGCCCACGCCGCCCAAAGTCAGCATTCCCACTGTGAGGGGAGAAAAAGGAGTGTGTGGGGGGCGGCCCAAGGGATCGCTGGCCTTCCGATTTGTTTGCCTTTGCCCTGCCTGGAGCCGCCCTCTTTTGACAGCTGGCGCAGAAGAGGAAAACTGGCCCTGTTCGCTTCTCCTGTTTGCCCCCCTTTTTTTCCATCCAGTCCCCTACAAGGGGGGGGGGATGGGTGGAAAAGGGCGCGGATGAAACGCCCTCGGCAAGGCGGCCTGCTTTGCCGGAAGGGGGCGAAATTGCATTATGAGCGGCAGGGAGAGAACGAGTGCCTGTTCGGGCGGAGATGGGGACAGAGGAAGAGAACGATAGAGAGTATCCGGCCGCAAAGGCCCTCGGCAAGGCGGCCTGCTTCCGGCCCGCTCTCGCTCCTCCTCTTCGCGCGTGCAGTGGGCGGGGGAAAAGCCGACCCCCGCTCGGTCGGGGGAGAAGAGGCAGCTGTGCTGGCGCCGGGCGCTCGGCGGAAAAAGCCCCCCTGCCCGAACGGGGGAAGAGGGGTCTGCTCTCCCTGCCCGAACGGGGGAGGGGGGCCTGCTCCCCCTGCCTAAAAAAGAGGCCCGGAAAGGGGGAATCCCCCCTCCCGGGCCTCTTGCTCTCTCTATCGCACGAACCAGCGGTTGCCGCAGTTTTGGCAGACCGCCTCGGTGTGCACTGTATTTTTGACTTTTTGGTTGGTCACCGCGGGGATGATGAGGATCAGTCCAAAGGTGCAGATGGCCAGCAAAATCCAGAAAAACCAGCCGATGCACCCCCGGTTCTTGATGGTGGTGTGGTTGACGGCTTGCACGGTGACGCGCTCGCTCCCACAGCGGGGACAGTACACGATGGCTCCCTCCTTCTTCATCGTCCTCCCGGCGGCCCTGCGCCCTCGACCGGGTGCCTTCACACTAGCACAGCGCCGGAGAAAATGCAAGGGCGGCGGCCGCGTTTTGCCCCCTCCGCGAAAATGTTCACAATTTGTACATTGATTTGCCGGCGGTTGTGCGCTATCCTGTTTTTAGCACTCGTGTGCAAGGAGTGCTAATTTTGCGAGAGGTGATTGAGACCATGGCAAAAAAACAGTTTAAGGCCGAGTCCAAACGGCTCCTCGACTTGATGATCCACTCCATCTACTCCAACCGGGAAATCTTTCTGCGGGAGCTCGTCTCCAACGCGTCCGACGCGATCGACAAGCTGTGCTACCGCAGCCTGACCGACGAGGGGGTCGGCCTCTCCCGGGGGGATTTTGAGATCCGCATCACCCCCGACAGGGAGGGGCGCACCCTCACCGTGTCCGACAACGGCGTCGGCATGGACAAAAAGTCCCTGGAGGAAAACCTGGGCACCATCGCCCGCAGCGGCTCGCTGCAGTTCAAGCAGGACATCGCGGGGCAGGAGGGGGCCGACGACACCGACATCATCGGCCAGTTCGGCGTGGGCTTCTACTCGGCCTTTATCGTCAGCGACAAGGTCACCGTCATCTCCCGCGCCTACGGCGAGGAGACCGGCTACAAGTGGCAGTCCTCCGGCGCCGACGGCTACACCATTGTCGAGTGTGAGCGCTCCGCCCCCGGCACCGACGTCATCATGCACCTGAAGCCCGACACCGAGGACGAGCAGTTCGGCGAGTTTTTGGAGGAGTACCGCCTGCGCCAGCTGGTGAAAAAGTACTCCGACTACATCCGCTGGCCCATCAAGATGCTCTGCCACAAGACCCGCCCGGTGGAAAAGCCCGAGGGGGAGGAGGCCGACGACCAGGCCCCGGCCTACGAGAGCTACGAGGAGGACGAGACCCTCAACAGCATGGTCCCCATCTGGCACAAGCCCAAGGGCGAGGTCGGCGAGGAGGACTACGCCAACTTCTACAAGGAGAAGTTCGGCGACTACCAGGACCCGCTCAAGAGCATCCGCGTCAGCGCCGAGGGGCTGACCGCCTCCTACGAGGCGCTGCTCTTTATCCCCGCCCGCACCCCCTACAACTACTATTCGGCCGACTATGAGAAGGGGCTGCAACTCTATTCCAGCGGGGTGCTCATCATGGAGAAGTGCGCCGACTTGCTGCCCGAGCACTTCCGCTTTGTGCAGGGGGTGGTGGACAGCCAGGACATCTCGCTGAACATTTCCCGGGAAATGCTGCAACAGGACCGCCAGGTGCGCACCATTGCCCAGAGCTTGGAGAAGAAGATCAAGCGGGAGCTGTCCAAGCTGATGGAGGAGGACCGGGAGAAGTACGAGGCCTTCTTCGCCCAGTTCGGCCTGCAACTCAAATACGGGGTGGTGGGCGAGTACGGCGCCCACAAGGACCTGCTGGCCGACCTGCTGCTGTTCTACTCCTCCACCGAGGGCAAGCCGGTCACCCTCAAAGAGTACGTCTCCCGGATGAAGGAGGGGCAGGAGCACATCTACTACGCCTGCGCCGACTCGGTGGAGAAGGCCGCCAACCTGCCCCAGACCGAGTATGTGCGGAACAAGGGGTGGGAGGTGCTCTACCTCACCGACGAGGTGGACGAGTTTGTGATGCAGATCCTCCACGAGCAGGACGGGCACGAGCTCAAGAGCGTCAGCGACGCCGACACCGTCAGCGAGGAGGAGAAGAAGGCCGCCGAGGAGGAGACCAAGGCCCACGGCGAGCTTCTGGACTTCCTCAAAGAGGCGCTCAAGGACAAGGTCAGCGACGTGCGCATCTCCCCCAAACTGGGCAGCCACCCGGTGAGCCTCACCAGCGAGGGCGGCGTCACCCTGGAGATGGAGAAGTACTTCGCCCAGATGAAGATGGACGAGGCGCCCAAGGCCCAGCGGGTGCTGGAGCTGGGGGCCAGCCACCCCGTCTTCGCCAAGTTGGAGGCGGCCTACAAGGGCGACCGGGAGCGCGCCGAAAAGCTGGCGCTGCTGCTCTACGAGCAGGCCTCCCTGATTGCCGGGTTCCCGGTGGAAAACCCCACCGCCTACACCGATTTGGTCTGCGAACTGCTGTAACTTATAATAGAAGAGAGCCGATTGGCCGGACAGCGCCCACAGGGCCTGCCCGGCCAATTGCTTTCCCGCCGCCTTTGTGTTACCATGGGCCAAAAGAGAAGGGGGCGGGGCCTGTGAAGCGGGGCGGTTGTGTCGTGCATTGTGTGCTCTTGCGGGGAGATCGTGTGCTCCACCCCACAAGGACAGCCCGCAAGGGGGCCCGCAGAGAGGGGGGAGAGGGATGATGGCCGATCATTTTCCCCAGGCGGCCCGAGAGGTGATGGAGGACCGCTTTGGGCGGGACACCGTCCTCTCCCTGGCGACGGTGGGGGAGGGGGGCCCCGCGGTGCGGCTGGTCAACGCCTATTACGAGGACGGGGCCTTTTATGTGATTACCCACGCCCTCTCCGGCAAGGTGCGCCAAATCGAGAGAGACCCCGCCGTTGCCGTCTGCGGCCAGTGGTTCACCGCCCGCGGCAGGGGGGAAAACCTGGGCTGGCTGGGCGGGGGGGAGAATGCGGCGCTGGCCGCCCGGCTGCGCCGTGTCTTTGCGGACTGGTACCAAAACGGGCACCTGGACGAGGGCGACCCCAACAGCTGTATCCTGTGCATCCGGCTGGACAGCGGGGTGCTGATGAGCCATGGGACCCGCTACGACATTGATTTTGCGGCCGCTCGGGCGGCCAAAGAGAGGGGATCGGAGAGATGAAGCGCACAATGATGCAGGTGTATGTCAAGGGGAGCGACGAGGCCGTGCCCTTTTACCAGCGGGCCTTTGATGCGGAGCTGATCAGCAGCTATCAAAACGGGGACGGCACCTATTACCACTCGGAACTGGCCTTTGAGGGCCAGGTGTTGGCGGTGGCGGAGCGCAATTCCGCCTATGCCATTGCGGGGGAGGAGGCCGTCACCGGCAATGTGATGCAGTTTTGCCTCGACTACGGCGAGGGCGGGGAGGAGCGGGTCACAAGGGCCTACAACACCCTGCGGGAGGGGGCGACCCTCCTCATCCCCCTGGGGCCCTGCGAGTACAGCCCCCTGATGGCCGACCTCATCGACCGCTACGGCGTTCGCTGGTGCCTGTTTGTGTAAGAGAAGCCCCCTGCAAAAGAGAGAGCGGGCGGGGACCGAAACTGCATTCGGTCCCCGCCCGCTCTCCTGCGGTGTTGCCCTATCTTCTGCGGCTCCCCATGCCGACGGCGCCCAACACGGTGACGCCGATGCCGCACAGGGCGGTGCAGATGCCCAGCACAAAGGCCACCACTGAAAGTCCCTTTCTCATTCTTTTTCACCCCCTTGACCGGCCGCCCGACGGGGGGCCAGGTTGTACTGATAAAAGGTGTCGAAAGCCCCCATCAAGGGGCCGGAACGGCGGTCGTCGCGGCGCAGGTACCGGTGGGCCAACACCCCCACAAAGAGCAGGGTGCCGACCATGCAGACGATCATGTCCTGCATGGTGTCGCCCACCCCGGTGCTGAGAACAAGCTGCGGGTCGGAGCCGTCGATGCAGCTGACGGTGTACTCGCCGATCTCCCACAGGCCCGCCACCGCCATGCTCACTGCGAAGACGAAGAGACAGCACAGCGGCCCGTCCTTTCGGTCGATTTCCCGCCCGGGCTTGAAAAAGTAGAAGCAGCAGAGGGCGAGAAAGGCGACGAACACCCCCGACAGGGTGTGCATGGCCTTGTCGTAGTAGGGGATGTTGTAGTGGGTGATGGTGATGCCGATGGTGTGGGCCAAAAAGATGAACAGGTAGACCCAGAAGTTGAGCTGGTGGCAGGTCTTGAGCCGGAAGATGCGAAAGACGAGGGTGGGCAGCAGGAGCAGTGGCAGCCCCAGCAGCGACTTTTGAAAGAGGTAGCTGTCCCCGTCGCGCAGCAGGTAGGTAAAGGCAAACCCCAGGTGCAGCGCCACGATCGCCGCCACAAAGATGCGGTTGACGAGGGCAAAGGTCTGTTCGCGCTTGCGCAAAAAATCCCAACCTTTTCGTGTGAGTTTTGGCCGCCGGACGGCGGCATTTCCCATTCAGTATAGCAGGGAACGGGGGAAAATCCACTGGGATTTTGTAAATTTTCCCGGCTGGGGAGGATGGGAAGGGGCAGAGTGCCTCGAAGGCACTGCGGGACGCGCGGTCTGGAAAAAGGGGTCGGGGCGGATCGATGGGGGCGGCAAACGCATCCGACCTCGATTGTGCAGTCCCCGAGAAAAAGGGCGGGGGGACCTGCCGGTCCGCCCCGCCCGATTGGCTTATCTATCTAGTCGCCAAAGCTGATGCCCAGGGCCCTGGCGGCGGAAATCTCCTCGCAGTCCACCGGCACGGTCTTGAGCTTGCCGGCCACCTCGCTTAGGGGGACCGGCACCACCTTGCCGTCTTGCAGCCCCACCATGTTGCCGTACTTCTTTTCAATAATCAGTCGGCCCGCCGCCGCGCCAAAGCGGGTCGAGAGCACCTTGTCGTAGGCGCAGGGGCTGCCGCCGCGCTGGAAGTGGCCGGGGATGGTGACCCGGATCTCCTGCCCGGTGCGCTCTTCCAGCTCCCGCGCCAGCCGGTAGGAGACGGAGGGGTCACTCATCTGGGCGCGGGCGGCCTTGAACTCCTTTTTCGAGAGCTTGGCCTCCTCCTTGGAGAGGGCGCCCTCGGCCACCGCGAGGATGGAAAAGCGCTTGCCCGCCTGGTTGCGCCGCTCGATGACCTTGGCGATCTTGTCCACGCTGTAGGGGATCTCGGGCAGCAAGATGACGTCGGCCCCGCCGGCGATCCCCGCATAGAGGGTCAGCCAGCCCACCTTGTGGCCCATGACCTCGACGATGAAGACCCGCCCGTGGGAGGTGGCGGTGGTGTGGATGCAGTCGAGCACGTTGGTGGCGATCTCCATGGCGCTGTGAAAGCCAAAGGTCATCTCGGTGCCCCAGAGGTCGTTGTCGATGGTCTTGGGCAGGGTGACCACGTTGAGCCCCTCCTCCGAGAGGAGGTTGGCGCTCTTGTGGGTGCCGTTGCCGCCCAGGATGACCAGGCAATCCAGCTTCATCTTCTTGTAGGTCTCTTTCATGCGGGCGACCTTGTCCACGTCGTTCTCCACCACCCGCATCCGCTTGAAGGGCTGGCGGGAGGTGCCGAGGATGGTGCCCCCCTGTACCAGGATGCCCGAGAAGTCGGAGGGTTTCATCAGGTGGTAGTCGCCCTCGATCAGGCCGCGGTAGCCGTCGCGGATGCCGTAGATCTCCACCTCTTTGCCGTACTCCTCGTACAGGGTCTTGGCGACCCCGCGCAGGGCGGCGTTGAGCCCCTGGCAATCCCCGCCAGAGGTGAGCATGCCGATTCGTTTCACGTTCCTTGCCCCTTTCCGTCCGCCCGGCTCTCCCGGCCCGCCGGGCGCAGTTTACTGTGAATCCAGTATAGGGCAATTTTTCCCAAAAGGCAACGAAAATACCCGGTTGCGGCCAATCAAAGGGGGGCTTTGTCGCCGTTTCCCACAGGGGCGGGGCGCGGCGGGGGAGAGACGCGTCATTTTTCTTGCTTGTCTGCCAAAAATATGGTATAACCAGTGTTCAGATGGTGCGCGCAGGCGCGGCAAGGGGGAGAGCACATGCAGTTGACCGAGGGGGAGATGCCCCAGTTCACAGAGCTGCTGCTGGAGATATCCGGCGGCCTGTTGGCCTACGGGGCCGAGGTCTACCGGGTGGAGGAGTCGCTTCAGTACATCGGCGCGGCCTACGGCCTGGCGGGGGCCGATGTGTTTGCCATCCCCTCCCACGTCATCCTCACCCTGCGGCTGGCGGACGGCAGCGCCCACACCCAGAGCAAGCGGATCTTTGACCGGGCCACCGACCTGGACAAGGTGGACCGGCTGAACGCCCTCTGCCGCCGCATCTGCCGCGACCGGCCCGGTTGCGCCGAGATCCGGCGGGAGCTGGACGAGCTGCGCGCCCGCCCCACCTACCCCCTGCTCTGGCAGGTGGCGGGCTACGGAGTGGCGGCCTGCGCCTTCGCCCTCTTCTTCGGCGGCTCGCCCTGGGACGCGGCCTGCGCCTTCTTTGTGGGTGCGCCGCTGAAGCTCTTGAGCGAGGGGATGCGGCGGCTGCGGGGCAACGCCTTTTTCAGCAACCTGGTCTGCGCCCTCTTCGGGGCCGCCTCGGCCCACCTGCTGGCCCTGGCCTTCCCCGCCCTGCACCCGGACGCCATCATCATCGGGATGCTGATGACCCTGGTGCCGGGGATCGTGTTCACCAACGCCATGCGCGATTTCATGGCCGGCGACTGCATCGCCGGGATGATCAAGCTGACCGAGGCCATCCTCATCGGGGCGGGGATCGCGGTGGGGGTCTCGGTCTCGCTGGCCGTATTGCGGCCTCTGTTGGGGGTGGCGGCGTGAACGGGAGCTATCTGCAGTGCCTATACGTGTTCATCGCCTGTTTGGGCTTTGGGGTGATTTTCAACCTGCGGGGGAAAAACCTCTTTTTGGCGGCCCTGGGGGCCACTTTGGGCTGGTTTGTCTACCTGCTGTGCACCGGGGCGGGGATGGACGACACCCTCTGCTACTTTGTGGCCACGGTGGCCATCGCCCTCTATTCCGAGGGGATGGCCCGGCTGCACAAGTCGCCGGTGACCATCTATCTGGTGGTCTCCTTCCTCCCCCTGGTGCCGGGCAGCAAGATCTACTACACCATGGAGTACGGGATGGCGGGGGACACCGCCCGCTTTTTGCAGACCGGGCTGGAGACCTGCAAGATCGCCGGGGCCATTGTCGCGGGCATCGCCCTGGTCTCCTCGGTGGCGCGGCTGACCACCTCGTTTTGGCGGGGGTGGCGGCGGAGGCGGGGCCAGCCGGCCCAGCCCCGCTAGAGAGGGGGAAGAGCGGGTGCAGCAGCTGATTTACCGGATGCCCCGGCGGGGGGCACAGCCCCAAAAGGCCGCCCCCAAACGGCGGGTGGGGCCTGCTTTTGCCGCCCTTTCGGCCCTCTATATCGCGGCCCTCTGGCTGCTCTTCTGCGCCGGGGAGGGGGCCTTTTGCCGCTGGACAGAGGGGCTGGCCGCCACCTGGGGGGAGGGGTCGGCCCTGGGCGGGCTCTTGGCCGGGGTGCCGGCGCTGCTGGGGGCCCTGGCGCTGGGGGGATACCTCCTCTTTTCCCTGCTGGTGCTGGCGGGGCACCCCCGCGCCCACCGCTGGCTGCAGGGGGTGGGCGCGGCCCTCTGCCTGCTGGGGGGCTGCGCTATCCTTCCCTTTGGAGCGGGCGGCGGACGGGCTCTCTTTCTCCCGCTGGTGCAGAGTGGGGTGCTCCTCTGCTTTCTGGGCAGTTACGCCCACATTGCCCGCAAGAAGAGCCGCCGCGCCGCCCGGGGCCGCTGATGGGGTCGGATGCGGGGTCGGATACAACAGAAAAAGGGGCGGGGAAGCCAAACGGCTTCCCCGCCCCTTTGCAGTCTGTGTCCCTACAATTCTTTTTTGATTTTTTCCAGGGCGGCCTTTTCCAGCCGCGAGATCTGCGCCTGGGAGATGCCGATCTCCTCGGCCACCTCCATCTGGGTCTTGCCCCCCAAAAACCGCAGCGAGATGATTTTCTTCTCCCGCTCGCTCAAAGCCTGAATGGCCGAGCGCATCGAGATCTCGCTCTGCCAGTCGGTGGCGTCGCTGTAATCGCCCACCTGGTCGATGACGAAGAGCATGTCCCCCCCGTCCTGATACATGGGCTCGTAGAGGGAGACCGGGTCGACGATGGCCTCCAGGGCGATGACCACGTCGCTGACCTCCATCCCCAGGGCGGCCGCCAACTCGGTGGTGGTGGGCTCCCGCCGGTGTTCCGCAATAAAGGCCTCCTTGGCCTTCATGGCCTTGTAGGCCACATCCCGCAGCGAGCGGGAGACCCGGATGGGGTTGTTGTCCCGCAGGTAGCGGCGGATCTCGCCGATGATCATCGGCACCGCATAGGTGGAAAAGCGCACCTGATGGCTGGTGTCGAAGTTGTCGATGGCCTTGATCAGGCCGATGCAGCCCACCTGAAAGAGGTCGTCCAGGTTTTCCCCCCGGCTGGAGAAGCGCTTGATGACGCTGAGCACCAGCCGCAGGTTGCCCGAAATCAACTGTTCCCGGGCCGATTGGGAGCCGCTCTCCCGATAGCGGCGGATCAGCTCTTGGTTTTCCGCCTCCTTGAGGACCTTCAACTGCGCGGTGTTGACCCCGCAGATTTCCACTTTGCCACTGTACAAAATGCCCACACGCCCTTTTCTCTTTACGTACAGTGACAGTATGGGCCCGCAAACTCGCCCCCATGCGCCGGGGCGGGTTGGGAAAGGTTGACAGGGGAAGAGGGCGGCGCGCGTATCGGAAGCAGCGCTGCCAAACGCGGTAGAAAATGCTCAAGCAAACGAAAAAACGGGGGACACCACGAGCTTGCGATCCGGTGCAACAACTGCCCAGACGAGGGGAGCTCGAAGAAGATACAGGAACGAATTGCCCAACCGCGCAGTCAGGTGGACATTGTGGAGGAATTGTGCAGAAATCGAAAAGAGGTGCTGGACAAAATAGAGCTGCTGC
This sequence comes from Acetanaerobacterium sp. MSJ-12, assembly GCF_018917875.1. Taxonomy (NCBI): domain Bacteria; kingdom Bacillati; phylum Bacillota; class Clostridia; order Eubacteriales; family Oscillospiraceae; genus Acetanaerobacterium; species Acetanaerobacterium sp. MSJ-12. Next base: position 93,222 of record NZ_JAHLPK010000005.1, read on the forward strand.
ATTTGTGAAAATCCTGGGCGCAGGCGGTACAGGGAGGGTGAGGTGCCTTCTAATCTCTGCCGGTAACGGGGCTGATTTCGAGGTCGCAAACAGTCCGGCACTGTCGGAGAGATCGCCCCCATTTGGCAATCGAGGCGGCGCAGAGCGAGAAAAAGCCACCGCGGAAATTCTCTGCGGTGGCTTTTGCGTGAATCTCTCTACTCCCCGAACACCTGCTTTTTGTAGCGCAGGCCGGTGGGGGTGGTGGCGACGCCGCCCTTGGCGGTCTCCCGCAGGGCCTCGGGGAGCATCCGCCCCACCTTGTACATGGCGCTGACCACCTCGTCAAAGGGGATCATGGAGCGGATCCCCGCCATCACTAAGTCGGCCGAGAGGAGGGCGTTGGCCACCCCCGAGGCATTGCGCTTGGCGCAGGGGATCTCCACCAGGCCGGCCACCGGGTCGCAGACCAGGCCCATCACGTTTTTCAGGGCGATGGCCGCCGCGTCCAGGCACTGCTGGGGGCTGCCGCCCTGCATCTCGGCCAGGGCGGCGGCCGCCATGGCGGAGGCGGAGCCGCACTCGGCCTGACAGCCCCCCTCGGCCCCCGATACGGTGGCGTTTTTGGAGATGATCATCCCGATGTAGGCGGCGGTGGCAAAGCTCTCCAGCAGGGCCTCCTCGCTCGCGTCCAGCGTCTCGGCGGCGGCGAAGAGGGCGCCGGGGACGATGCCGCAGCTGCCGGCGGTGGGGCAGGCCACGATGGGGCCCATGGAGGTGTTGACCTCAAAGCAGGAGAGGGCGTAACTCATGGCCCGGGCCACCGTGTCCCCGCTCAGGGGGGAACCCTCGCCGCTGTACCGGTAGAGGCGGCTGGCGTCCCCCCCGGTGAGCCCACTGACCGAGGGCACGGGGTTGTGCAGGGTGGAGTGGCAGGCGGAGTACATGACGTTGCGCCGCTTTTTCAGCCGCTTGAAGACCTCCTCCCGGCTGCACTCGCTCACCTGCATCTCGTGGCTGACGGCCACGTCGCAGATGCGCAGGTCATTCTTCTGGCAGTGATCGGCCAGTTCAAAGCCGTATTTGAACATCGCTTGCGCCCTCCCTTAAAAGCTCTTGATGGCCAGCACGTCCACCATCTTGTCGATGGCGCGGATGCGCTGGATGATCTCTTCGTCCACCGGGCTGTCCACCTCGATGATGGCGGTGGCCAGCTTGCCCTTCTGGCTGCGGGAGAGGTTGATGGAGACGATGTTGATCCCCGCGTCGGAGATGGCCGAGACCACGTTTTTGATGACCCCCACCTTGTCCTGGTGCTTGGTGACGATGGCCGCGTACTCGCCCGAGATGCTGGTGGCAAAGCCGCCGATGTCCACGATCCGCACCTCGCCGCCGCCCACCGAACAGCCGGTGAGACTGTGCTCCACCCCCTGGTCGTCGGTGAGGACGACCTTGACGGTGTTGGGGTGCACCTCGCCCAGGTCGGTGGGGACAAATTCCACGGCGATCCCCCGGCTCTCGCAGATGTCCAGGGCGTTTTTGATGTCGGGGTCGTAGGTCTGCATCCCCAGGATGCCGGCGGCCAGGGCCCGGTCGGAGCCGTGGCCCTTGTAGGTCTGGGCAAAGGAGCCGTGCAGGTAGAACACCGCCTTGCGGATGTGCTGGCAGAGCATGCCGGCGGCCCGGCCGATGCGCAGGGCCCCCGCCGTGTGCGAGCTGGAGGGGCCGATCATCACCGGCCCCAGCACGTCAAAGAGGCTGGAGGAGGAAGAACTCATAGAGATACCGCCTTTCTCATGTCTGGCGGGCCGGTCCGCCCGCCGCAAAAAAGGGGCGCACGCCGCGCCCGGAAACCACCTTTATTATGGGGCAAAGGGCGCGGGAAAGTCAATTGCCCACCCGCCAAAAAGGGCCCCCAAAAACTGTTCATAGCGCGCGGACAACCTCGGATGCTGTCTTTTTTGCAGGAAGGGGACGGGCTTTGTCGAATAGAGCGGGCGCGGGGGGGCATACACTGTGAGGAGAGACCGCGCACCGAGACGGTTTGCGCGGGGGAGGAGGAGACCGGCGATGGTGAGCAGTTTTTACGATCTGCGAGACAAGGACGTGGTCAACATCAAAGACGGGGTCAAACTGGGCGAGGTGTGCGATCTGGAGTTTGACGGCGAGAGCGCCCAGATCACCGCCATCGTCCTCTTCGGCAAACTGAAGTTCTTCGGGCTGTTGGGCCGAGAGCCCGACATCGTGATCAAGTGGGAGGAGATCCAGACCATCGGCAAGGACACCGTGCTGGTGGACTACCTGGAAAAGCCCGAGATCCGCAAGAAAAAAGGGGCCCTGCTGGACAAATTTTTTGGCTAGATGGGCTTGTCACCTGCCGGAGGGTATGCTATAATACTTCGGTAAAACACACGCTGGGCCTGTGCGGAAGGTTGCGGGGAACGACCCCGTGAGACCGCGCCATAAACCCGGCGGAGGAAACAAAACCTAGGAGGAAAGAAATCATGGCAGTAGTATCTATGAAACAGCTTTTGGAGGCCGGTGTTCACTTCGGCCACCAGACCAGAAGATGGAACCCCAAAATGGCTCCTTACATCTTCACCGAGAGAAACGGCATCTACATCATCGACCTGCAGAAGACCGTCAAAAAGCTCGACGACGCCTACAACTTTGTCCGCAGTGTCGCCGAAGAGGGCAAGTCCGTCCTGTTTGTCGGCACCAAGAAGCAGGCCCAGGAGTCTGTGAAGGACGAGGCCACCCGCGCGGGCTGCCACTACGTCAACGCCCGTTGGCTGGGCGGTATGCTGACCAACTTCCGCACCATCCGCAAGCGCATCGACCGGCTGTACCAGCTCAACAAGATGAAAGAGGACGGCACCTTTGACCTGCTGCCCAAGAAAGAGGTCACCAAGCTCAACCTCGAAATCGAGAAGCTGGAGAAGTTCCTGGGCGGCGTCAAGACCATGGACCGGCTGCCCGGCGCCCTGTTCATCGTCGATCCCCGCAAGGAGAAGATCGCCGTGGCCGAGGCCAAGAAGCTGCACATCCCCATCGTTGCCATCGTCGACACCAACTGCGACCCCGACGACATCGACTACATCATCCCCGGCAACGACGACGCCATCCGCGCGGTGAAACTGATTTCCGGCGCCATGGCCAACGCCTACCTGGAAGGCCGTCAGGGCGAGCAGATGGAAGAGGCCGCCGAGGCCGAGGAAGCCGCTGAGTAGTCAGCCCCCATACGCCGAGAAATGCCCGCGCAGGTTGCACGGGCATTTGTGCGATATATTCGCCCCACAAACGAGCATATTTGATAATTCGCATATAGGAGGAAGTACAATGGCATTTACTGCAAAAGACGTAAAAGAGCTGCGCGAGAAGACCGGCTGCGGCATGATGGACTGCAAGAAGGCCCTCACCGAGGCCGACGGCGACATGGAGAAGGCCGTCGAGCTGCTGCGCGAAAAGGGTCTGGCCGCCGCCGCCAAGAAATCCAGCCGGGTCGCCGCCGACGGGCTGGTCTACGCCTATGTCGACGAGGCCGCCAAGGTGGGCGCCCTGGTCGAGGTCAACAGCGAGACCGACTTCGTGGCCAAGAACGCCGACTTCAAGGACTTCGTGGACACCTGCGCCAAGACCGTCATCAAGGAGGCCCCCGCCGACGTGGCCGCCCTGCTGGCCTGCAAAGCCGCCGGCAGCGAGGACACCGTCGAGGCCCTGCTGCGCGACAAGATCCTCACCATCGGCGAGAACCTGATCGTCCGCCGCTTCGCCCGCTTTGAGGGCGAGGTCGTCACCTACATCCACGGTGGCGGCACCCACGGCGTCATGGTGCTCTTCGACACCGACGTGGCCGGCAAAGAGGGCTTTGCCGCCTACGGCAAGGACGTGGCCATGCAGATCGCCGCGGCCAACCCCACCTATGTCTCCAAGGACGAGGTCCCCTCCGACGAGATCGAGAAGGAGAAGGAGATCCTCCGGGTGCAGGCTCTCAACGAGGGCAAACCCGAGGCCATCGTCGACAAGATGGTCAACGGCCGCATCAACAAGTACTACAAAGAGGTCTGCCTGCTGGAGCAGCCCTTTGTCAAGGACCAGGACCTGACCGTCGCCAAGTACACCGCCCAGGTGGCAAAAGAGCTGGGCGGCAACATCTCCATCGTCAAGTTCGCCCGCTTTGAAAAGGGCGAGGGCATCGAGAAGAGAGAGGACGATCTGGCTGCCGAAGTCGCCAAGATGGTGAAATAAGCGGGACCGACCGTTTCAAGAGGGCCCGGGGCAATCTGCCCCGGGCCCTTTTTGCGCGCCGGGACGCAGGTGGGGGAGAGGGGACGGATGGGGTGTAACCGCGCGCAGATTGAAATGTGGGCGCCCTCCTTCTGGTGGACAAACCGCGACAAACCGCGTCAAATCGCACCCAGCGCGGGCGCGTGGATTGCAATAAATTGATAAAGAGAAGGTGGTTTGGTGGGCAACGGTCGCACCCCATACGGGTGTGTGGGTTTGAATGACTGCCGCGGCGAGGTCAAAGAACTCGCGGCACCGTCGCACCCTGTGCGGGGACGTAGATTGAAATGCCGCGAGGATTGGCGGACGCGGAAGCCCCCCTGGGCCGCCCCCGCATGGATGCGTGGATGAAAGTCTGCTTTTCGCCGTTTTGTCGAGTCTGTTCTGGAGTCGTCCCCACGCGGGAGCACGGTTTGAAATGCAGGAGCGATCCCGCAATTCTGGAGCATATCGCCCCTCACGCAGAGCGAGTGGACTGAAATCCGCCCGGCGGGGGCCTCTGAAGCGCTGGTCTGGCCTCGCTCCCACGCGGAGAGATATGAACCGAAATGGTTGCAGCCATGGCCAGACCCTGACATCAGAAGGCAATCCCCCAAGCAGGTGTGTGGATTGAAATGCCGAAAATGGAAAGCGCGCCGGGAAACGGGAAGGCCGTCTCCCGCGCGGGTGCGCAAATCGAAATTTGCAAAACAACAAAATCGGTGCGAAGGCCATCCCGTCCTCCCCCAAGTGGGGAGAGAAATTGCAGCGATGTCATCGAGACTCATGCCTGTACTGTCCTTGTCGCCTACATAGATGCGCAAATCAAAATCGCCATGAGAAGGGGTGCGGTCAGGCCTATGGCGCCGCACTCTGTGCGGGTTTTGCCGGCCGCGAAACCGCGGGGGAGGGGGGATGCAGGGCAAGGCAAGGTAAGACACCTGCTTCAAGTGCTGCGGCGAGGGGCCGCCTGTTCAAGAGGGGCGGTGCAGGCCGGCCGCGCGGGGGACTGTCTTTTCGCAATTTGGGAGACGACTCCAGAGAGGGCGGGGAGTGCGCACCACCCTGCAACCGCTTGCCGTAAAAATTTCGCCCGGTTTTTTGTGCGCTGCGACAAGGGCTTTTGTATTGACAAGCTCCGCCCTTTGCTTTACTCTGAAAACAGGTGAAAAATGTCCCAGACATCCCTTGCCCATTGCGGTGGAATTTGGTTCCGCCGCTCTTTTTAAGGAGGAAAAAAGTATGCATCAGTACAGCCAATACCCCGACGAGAGCCTCTACATTGCCGGCCCCGAGTGCTTCTACACCGGCGGTTCCAACTCCCTGGCGGCCATGCGCAAAGAGTCCGAGTTCTACGGCTTCCAGGTGGCCCTGCCCAACGACAAGAAGCTCGATTGGTCGGACACCGAGCCCCGCGACAACGCCCGCTCCATCTTCCAAAACTGCGCCGACAGCATGGCTGTCTCCACCGCCATCCTCGCTGATTTGGAGTCCTTCCGCGGAACCGAGCCCGACGGCGGCACCATCTACGAGATCGGCATGGCCTATGCCCGCGGCCTGCGCTGCTACGCCTACACCCGAGACCTGCGCCCGGTGGTGCACAAGTACCAGAGAGCGGCCCTGAAGGAGGACGGCAAGGTCTACGACCTGGACGGCCGGGTCCTCCCCCACATGGACATCCCCTTTGCCCCCTGCATCGTCGGCTCCTGCAAAATCGTCGAGGGCAAGTACACCGACTGCCTGAAGGCCCTGCGCACCGACCTGGACGAAGAGCGCAAGCACAAGGCCAAACGCCAGACCCCCGCTGTGGACCACAGCGCCGAGGTCACCCTGGAAAAGGGCGACAAGCCGGTCGTCTACCTGGCCGGGCCCGAGCGGTACGACCCCGACGCCGCCGAGAAGTACGCCGCCATGAAGAAGCTCTGCGAGGAGCGGGGCCTGGTGGCCATCACCCCCCTCGACGCCGCCCCCGGCGTGGCCGAAGTGGAGTCCGACGACCCCTACACCAAGGCCTACAACCTCTTTGACCGCTGGCAGCAGCACGTGCGCAACTGCGACATCATCATCGCCGACCTGAGCGACTACCACGGCTTTGAGCCCAACAGCGACGTGGCCTTTGAGTGCGGCATGGCCTGGCAGCTGGGAAAAAAGTGCTTTGCCTACATGCACGACGCCACCTGGATGCGCCAGCGCATCGCCCACTACGGCGAGGACAAGGACAACCGCGACATCTATGGCAACGACGTGGAGAACTTCAACTACCCGGTCAACCTGATGTTCTCCGGCTCGATGCCCGTCTACGGCGGCAAGTTTGAAGAGATCATCGACCAGGTGATGGAAGAGCTGAACAAGTAGCACATATCCTCCCGGGCCCCCTCTGCAAAGAGGGGACCCTTTTTTGTTGCCCAGGGCGAGGGGAAACGGCTGCTTTTTAAATGGGGGGCGGAAGGTGCTCTGTCGGAGGGGAAACCGGACGGCCCTCCCCTCTCCTGTGCCGGGGTGAGCCGCAGACTGAACGGTGTGGTAGAGGTCGTAGGGGATGGGCTCCCTTCTTCCGTGCCGGGGAGGGCCGCGGAGGGAGAGCCGCATGCCGTGACGGGTAGATCCCGCCCTCTCCTCCCCTGTACAAGAGGCGAGTCAAGTCCGCGCGAGGGGCGAGTCAAGTCTGTGCAAGGGACGGGGGAGGAGGTGGGATGCGCTTTCAGGTGGGCCCCCTTTCCCGCTTTTCGCGGGGGCGGAGAGGGAGCTGCTCCACTGCCCGCCTGCCCTTCCCCTCTTCTGTGCAGGGGGCAGGAAAGGAAACGGTGGACACCCCCGCCGCCTGCCGCCGGTAGGCTTTTTTCTCCCTCTGCGCGTGGGTGGGGATGGGGGCTTGGTCATGAGGGAAGATGCTGCCCGCTGGCGGACTGTTTCCCCCTTTTTATACGTGGGACAGTCGGAAGGGGATTGCCCTCTGCGCCGCTGAAAATCCTTCTGTTTCGCCACATGGGGACAAAATCGGGCTGCAACGGGGGCCGCTTGTTGACGGGTAGGTGGTTCCTCTTTTTTGTGTGGAGGAAAGGGCGAAGAGGGAATTGCGCTCTTTGCAACGGAAAATCGTTCCCTCTACACGGGCAAAGAGAGCGAAAGCGCTGCCCGCGGAGAGATACGGCGTTCTCTCTTCTCCACACGGGTCGAAAAAGAAGATAAAAGCAGCCGCTGTTGTCGATTGGGCCGTCTTCCCCTCCCTGCGCAGGGGGAGGGGAAAGGGCTGAAAAGGCATCGCCGCCTTGTACCGGCGGGCAGATCCCCTTTTCCCTCTGCACAGGGGCGAAGAGCGGACAAGAGAAGGGAAGGGCATCGTTGCCTGCTGGCAGATGGACGGTTTTCCTCTTTCTGCGGGGGGGAAGGAGGGAGCCCCATCGACATTGCTGGGCAGGCTGTGTCTCCTTTCTGCGCAGGGCTGGGAAAGGGGGCAACGGCGCTGCCACCGCCCGACAGATGGGCCCTTTTGGCAGGGGGGGCGAGGAGGGACTGCGAAGAGCGCCGCCACCCGCCAAATGGCCCGCCCGCTCCCGCTTGCACAGGGGAGGCTGGTTTGTGAAGGGACCACCGGCTGTCGGGCAGGCCCTCCACTCCCTGTGAAAGGGCGAGGGGGCCCCTTCCCCCCGCAAAAAAACCGCCCCGCCCCGGCCGCGCTGGCATATCCGGCCAAGCCGCCCAATAGAATGGAAGTAAAGCATTGACTTTAGGAGGTTTTTCGCTATGGAGCTCAAAAAGGCCACCCGTTCCTACCAGCTCAGCCAAGTGATATTGGATAAAACATTTGAACAGACCGTGGAGAGCGAGTTCATCCTGCCCGACTATCTGGCCGAAATTGTCCGGATCGTCAAGTGCATGGGCACCCCCCACATCGTCTCCAAGCAGAAGGCGGACCAGAAGATCATCCTCGACGGCTACGTCCACTTCCACCTGCTCTACACCTCGGAGGACGGCGCCAAGCTCTACAGCTTCGAGCAGTCCATCCCCTTCACCAAACAGATCGACGCCAAGGTGGCGGTGGAGGACGCGCTGGTGGAGACCGCTGTCAAGGGCGAGTACATCAACTGCCGGGCCACCAACCCCCGCGCCATCTCGGTGCGCAGCTCGGTCTCCATCCGCGTCAAGGCGGTGGGGAAGGCCGAGCAGACCGTCCTCTCGGACGTCAGCGGTATGGGGGTGCAGATGAAGAAGGAGCGCTTCTCCGCCACCGTCCCCGCCGCCTCGGGGCAGAAGGCCTTCAGCCTGGAGGACGAGACCGACCTGTCCCTCTCCAGCCCGCCGGAGGCGGTGTTGGGGGTGGACAGCTACCTCTCCATCGACGACTACAAGGTCATCACCGGCAAGGTCATCCTCAAGGGCGAGTGCCGCAACCACGTCAGCTACCTGCTGCAGAACAACCAGGTGGAGAGCGCCGACTACACCATCCCCGTCAGCCAGATCGTGGACATCGACAACTGCAGCGCCGACATGGCCTTCTCGGTGCGGGCGGCGGTGCTGGACTGCAAGGCGGAGCTCAAACAGAACATCGAGGGGGAGAACACCGTCCTCTCCACCCAGATGGTCTGCGAGGCCTCGGTGGTCTGCTACCGGCAAGAGGAGATCGAGACCATCCGCGACCTCTTCTCCACCACCTTTGAGAGCGAGTACAAGACCCGGCCCTTCACCGCCAGTTCGGTGTCCATCCTCCCCAAGCAGGCCTTCACCGTCACCCGCCAGGTCAAGCTGGACGGCCCGGCCCTGACCACCGTCTACGACGTCTGGGGGGAGGTCAACCTCCTCACCCAGAAGATGGAGGAGGGGGTGCTGGTGGCCGCCGGCAACGTCAAGGCCACCGTCATTGGGGCCGACGGGGAGGGGACCCTCCACTTTTCTGAAAAGAACGTGGACTTCGAAACCCGCATCCCCGCCCCCGGGGACGGCCAGAACCAGACGGCCGACCTGACCGTCAAGCTGGCCGGCAGCAGTGCCTCCCTCGCCCCGGACGGCGGGGCCGAACTCCGCTTTGATATGGAAGGGGAGGCGGTGCTCACCTCCACCTTCACCGGCAACGTGGTGGAGGACCTGTCGGTGGACGAGGAGTCGCCCAAGGAGACCGACAAGAACATCGCCCTCACCATCTACTACTGCGACAGGGGGGAGGACGTCTGGCAGATCGCCAAGCGCTACAACACCTCGGTGGAGGGAATCGTGCAGGAAAACAGCCTGGAGGGAGACACCGTGCCCGAAAAGCGGACGCTGCTCATCCCGATCGTGTCCGAATAGGAAAGTGGGGGTAAAAAAATGAACGACATCTATCAAGACATCGCCCGCCGCACAGGGGGTTGCATCTACGTGGGGGTGGTGGGCCCGGTGCGCACCGGCAAATCCACCTTCATCAAGCGGATGATGGAGACCATGGTCATCCCCAACATCGGCGACGACTCCATCCGCCAGCGGGCGGTGGACGAACTGCCCCAGTCGGCGGCCGGCAAGATGATCATGACCACCGAGCCCAAGTTCATCCCCGAGGAGCCGGTGGAGGTGCTGCTGGACGGCGGCTCCCACTTCAAGGTGCGGATGGTGGACAGCGTGGGCTTTGTGGTGCAGTCGAGCATCGGCTACACCGACGGCGAGGGCTCCCGGCTGGTGGACTCCCCCTGGTCGGACACCCCCATGCCCTTTGAGAAGGCCGCCGAGATCGGCACCGAAAAGGTCATTCAGGAGCACGCCACCGTGGGGGTGGTGGTGACCACCGACGGCTCTATCTGCGAGATCCCCCGCGAGGACTACGCCGAGGCCGAGACCCGGGTCATCAAGGAGCTCAAGGAGCTGGGCAAGCCCTTTGTGGTCATCCTCAACTCGGCCCACCCGGGGGACGAGCGCACCCTCCACCTGCGCGACTACCTGCAGGAGCGCCACCAGGTGCCGGTGCTCCCCCTCAACTGCCTGGAGCTGTCGGCCGCCGACATCACCGGCGTCCTCAAGGGGCTGCTGCACGAGTTCCCGGTCAAGGAGATCTCCATCCAGATGCCCCGCTGGATCAACACCCTGGAAAAGGACCACTGGCTCAAGTCGGCGGTCTTCGGCAAGATCACCGAGCTCTTCGGCGAGGTGGACCGCATCTCCCAAATCGACGAGACTGCCCAAAAGCTCTACGACTGCCCCCAGATCTCCAACGTCAACGTCAAGTCCATCGACCTGGGCACCGGCGCGGCCAGCCTGAACATCGGCCTGGAGAGCGACCTGTTCTACAAGATCATCGCCGAGAACACCGGGCTGGACCTAAACGACGAATCCGATTTGATGCCCTGCATCGTCTCCCTGGCCAAGGCCAAGGCCGAGTACGACAAGATCAAGGACGCCATGGCCGAGGTGGAGGCCACCGGCTACGGCATCGTCATGCCCACCATCGACGAGCTCTCGCTGGAGGAGCCGGAGATCGTCAAGCAGGGCGGGCGCTACGGGGTCCGCCTCAAGGCGTCGGCCCCCTCCATCCACATGATGAAGGCCAACATCACCACCGAGGTCTCGCCCATCGTCGGCAGCGAGAAGCAGTCGGAGGAGCTGGTGATGTACCTGCTCAAGGAGTTCGAGGAGAGCCCGGGCAAGATCTGGGAGTCCAACATCTTCGGCAAGAGCCTGCACGACCTGGTCAACGAGGGGCTGCACAACAAGCTCTACCGAATGCCCATGGACGCCCGTACCAAGATCCAGGAGACGGTGGAGCGGGTCATCAACGAAGGCTGCTCGGGGCTCATCTGCATCATCATCTAGAGGGCCCCAGGGACGTGAAAAACGGGTGGCCGTGAGGGCGCCGGGCGCGGGTAGACCGCTCCGGCGCCCTCTCTTTTTGCCCGGCCGCCGGCACAGGGGGAGGGGCAGATCCCCTCCCTTCTCCATAAAACGGGGATGCGTTTTGGTCAAAACGCTCGATTGACAACCCCACCGCCGGGACAGTATGATACAATTGTAGTTTTTTGTCGGGAGGTGTCGAGCGTGGAAAGGGAACGCAAACGGCGGGGGCTGAGCATCAAGTACAAGGTCTTTTTATTGGCTTTTTGCCTGCCCGCCTCGGTTGCCATGTTGGCGGTCTGGGCCCTTTTCGGCAACGCCCAGCACGCCCTGGAGGCCACCCTCTTTGAGATGCAGGAGAGCGCCAGCGAACAGCTGGCCCAGTCGGTGGCCAGCTACTGCCTGGCCACCGACCGGCTGCTGCACGGCCTGGCCGACGACAGCGCCATCATCGCCTCGCTGGAGCTGCCGGCCGACCAGATGGACCAGCAGACCCAGAGAGAGGTGCGGCTGAAGCTGCTGGACCGATGGAGCAACCAGTCCAGCGGGGCGGCGGCCGCCGACCCCAACTCGGCCGTCTCCTACATCGGCAGCACCTACAGCTTTGCCATCAACGCCTATGTGGTGGGCTTCAACGGGCTGTCGGCCAACACCCTGGCGGCCGATCACTACCAGCTCGACTCGCTGCAGGGGGAGAGCTGGTTTCAGGAGATGGTGGCCGCCGACGGGGCCGTCTGCACCAGCGGCACCTATAAAGACGAGAGCGGCGGCGGGGTCTTTCGCTACTACCTCTTCAAGGGGCGGCTGGTCAAGGACCACATCACCGGCGAGCCGGTGGGGGTGGTCTTCTTCAAGATCAGCGAGGCCAAGTACGCCGAGGCCATGGGCTCGGCCCACAACCAGAACCGCCAGGCCTATATCCTGGACGGGGAGGACCGGGTGATCTCCAGCTGGTACAAGCCCGACATTGGCCAGCGCCTGGGGGAGCTGCAGGGCTGGACCGGGGAGAGCGTCAAGGAGGAGGGGTACGGCGTGGCCCGCACCGCCGCCGGGGACGAGGTGATGGTGGTGCGCGTGCCGGTGGAGGGAACGGGCTTCACCTTTGTGGAGCTGATCCCCCTCTCCCAGCTGGTGGGGCCGGTGCGCTCCCTGCGCTTTTATGCCTTTTTGCTGCTGGGGGCCATCGTCCTCCTCATCGCCCTGGCCGACCTCCTCTTCACCCGCTGGATGACCAGCCCCATCCTGGCCCTCAAGGGGACCATGGACCGCTTCTCCCAGGGGGAGCTGGACGTCCGCGTCCAGACCGACCGGGGGGACGAATTGGGGCAGCTGGCCCTCTCCTTTGACCACATGGCCCAGCGCACCCAATCCCTCATCCGCTCCATCGAGGACAAGGAGCGCCTCAAGCGCAAGGCCGAGCTGGACTTTTTGCAGGCCCAGATCAACCCCCACTTCATCTACAACACCCTCTCTTCGGTCCGCTTCATGGTGGCCATGGGCAAAAACGACGAGGCCGAGGAGATGCTCATCCGCTTTGTGAAGATGATGCGCTATATCACCGACAAGACCGACAAGCTGGTCCCCCTGACAGAGGAGGTGGAGCAGATCCAAAACTACGCCGAGATCCTCCGCTACCGCTACCCGGACAGCTTCTCCATCGCCTACGACATCGACCCGGCGGCGGGGGCGCGGCAGATCCCCTCCTTCATCCTGCAGCCCACCATCGAAAACGCCGTCTACCACAACCTGCAGACCGGCGGCCCGCCCTGCAAGATCCGGGTGCGGGCCCGCTACCGGGCGGGGGTGCTGCGCATCACCGTCACCGACAACGGCCAGGGCATCGACAAGGAGCGGCTGCAGCGCATCAAGAGCTTCTCCATCAAGATGGACGACAGCGTGGGCATCGCCAACATCCACAGCCGGCTGGAGCTGGTCTACGGCAGCGGCAGCTATTTGAAGGTGCGCTCCCAAAAGGGGCTGGGGACCAGCGTGCTCTACCACATCGAAGAGGGGGAGGGACCCGCGTGAAGATTTTGATTGCCGACGACGAAGCGCCCATCCGCGACTGGTTTGCCTATGTGCTCACCCAGAAGGTCCCCGGGCTGAAGGCCCAGGTCGAGACCGCCGCCGGCGGGCTGGAGGCGTTGGAGAAGATGGAAAAGGACCCGCCGGACGTGGTCTTTGCCGACATCAAGATGCCCGGGCTCGACGGCATCGGCCTCATCGAGCGGGCCAAGGAGCGCTTTCCCCGCACCGTCTTTGTCATCCTCACCAACCACGCCGAGTTCACCTTTGCCAAGCGGGCGGTGGGGCTGGGGGTCTATGACTACCTGCTCAAGAGCGAGATCACCGCCGAGAAGGTGGCCCAGACCCTGGCGGACATCCAGAAGAGCTTCTTCACCGCCGCCCCTCGGCCCGCTGGGGAGGCGCTCGAGCGCATCGAGGAGCCGGAGGGGGTGGACTGGCCCGCCCTGGCACGCCGCCTGGGGGCGGACGGGTCCGGCTGCTACCGGGCGGTGGCGGTGCGGGGGACAGACAGGGGGGCGGCGCTGCAGCGGCAGCTGCCCGACACCCCCCTGACCCCCGTCCTCTGGGGGGAGTGCTGGGAGGCCCTCCTCCCCGTGGCGGCGGCCGGGTTTTCCGGGTGGGAGCCCCCCTTCGCCGCCGGCCTCTCGGCCCCCCACGCCGGGGCGGAGGGGCTGCAGGACGCCCTGCGGGAGGCAGCTCTGGCCCTGGACATGGCCTTTCTCAGCGGCCGCCCCGGCCTCTACCGATTCGGCGATTCCCAGGAGCCGCCCCAGTTGAGCGGCGCCCTGCACGCCCTGCGCAAGCGGCTCTCCACCGAGATCGCCTACGGGGGCGTCTCCGCCATCCGGAGCGACCTGTCCCAGTTCCTCACCCGCTGCGCCCAGGCGGGCCCGGCCCGGGTGGACTGGGTGCGCAAAAACAGCCACCGGCTGCTGGCGCAGATGGAGGACCGCTACCTGCAGGAGCTGCGGGAGATCGAGCCCGACGCCCGCCGGGTGGGCAAGCCGGTGCGCTCGCTGGGGGACTTTCGCGCCCAGATGGAGGAGATGCTCGCCGCCGTGGAGGAGCGGCAGGGGGAGCGGGACGCCCCCGCCATCGACACCGCCGTGCGCTATATCGAGCGCCACTACGGCGACTGCGCCCTCTCCCTGACCAAGCTCGCCGGCAGCGTCCACCTCTCGCCCGAGTACTTCTGCCGCCTCTTCAAGCAAAAGACGGGAGTCAGCTACAGCACCTATCTCACCACCTACCGCCTCACCCGGGCCAGGGAGCTCATCTGCACCACCGATTTGAAGATGGCCGAGGTGGCCCGGCAGGTGGGGTATGAAAACCCCAGCTACTTCTCCCGCCTCTACAAAAAGCACATGGGCCTCTCCCCCGAGCAGGAGCGGCGGGCCGCCCCGCCGGCGGGTCAAAATTGAAACAGAATGTCAAAATCGTACAAGCTGACAGATTCCCCCCTTTGGGAATCTGTCAATTTTTTATGCTTTGGTGGCAAAATCCTCCATCGACAGGGGAAGCGACAAAATCTTACAATAGAGACAGGCAAGAAACGGCGGGGGAGAGAGCATCCCCGCCAACCAAACAAGCAAAGGAGCGAGAAGGAATGAAACGAGAAGGCAAAAAGCGGCTGTTGGCCCTCCTGCTGGCCGGCGCCATGGCCCTGTCCCTCACCGCCTGCGGCGGGGGGGACGACAAGGGAGACAGCGGCAGCGACAAGCCCGGCAAAAACATCAAGGTCGGGCTGGTCATCGGCCCCAACGGCCTGGGCGACAAGAACATGAACGACATGGCCTACGAGGGGCTGGTCAAGGCCCAGGAGGAGCTGGGCATCACCATGGACTACGCCTCCCCCGCCTCCAAGAGCGACTACGACCAGGTGCAGCGGATGTACGCCGAGAGCGGCGAGTACGACCTGATCGTCCTGGTGGGGGTCGACCAGAAAGACGGCATCACCAAGGTCGCGGCCGAGTTCCCCGACCAGAAGTTCAGTTGGCTCGACGGCACCATCGAGCTGCCCAACGTCAACTCCATCTCCACCATCTGGCCCCAGCAGACCTTCCTCTGCGGCTGCCTGGCGGGGCTTGCCACCAACAGCGACATGCCCCTGGCCAACAAGGACAAGAGCGTGGTCGGCTGCCTGCTGGGCGAAGAGCAGCCCTTCCTGGTGGAGGGCACCGTGGGCTTTGAGGCGGGGGTGCGCTACACCAACCCCAACGCCACCGTCCTGCAGGCCACCGTCGGCTCCTTCACCGACCCCGGCAAGGCCAAGGAGATGGCCCTGACCATGTACGACAAGGGCGCCGACTTCATCCAGCACATCGCCGGCGGCTCCGGCCTGGGCGTCTTCAACGCCGCGGTCGAGGCCAACCGCTACGCCTTCGGCGTGGGCTCCAACCAAAATGATGTCGAGCCCGACCACATCGTCGCCACCTCCCTGAAGGACGTGCGCAACATCATCTACGGCGAGGTCAAAAAACTCATCGACGGCACCTGGAAGCCCGGCCTGAGCGAGATCGGCATCATCGGCGGCGGCACCGGCTACACCACCGAGGGCTCCAACATCAAGGTCCCCCAGGAGATCATCGACCAGGTCGACGCCATCAAAAAGCAGATGGAAGAGGGCAAGCTGATCCCTCCGGGGCAGAAGTCCGAGCTGGAAAACTGGCTGAAGCAGAACGTCTATCAGCCCGCCAAGTGAGATTTGACACCTGATTGAGCAGACGGGGCTGCGGCGGCGCGAGTACCGCGCGGCCCCGATCTGTGTGAGAGAGAGGGAGTGAGCGAGGGTTGTGCCAGTACGACATTGAAATGACCCACATCACCAAACAGTACCCCCTGGTGCTCGCCGTCGACGACGTGAGTTTCCGGGTCCGCCGGGGCGAGGTCCACGCCCTGGTGGGTGAAAACGGGGCGGGCAAGACCACCCTGATGAAGATCCTCTACGGCATGACCTCCAAAAACGGGGGGGAGATCGCCATCGGCGGCAAGCCGGTCAACTTCAAAAAGCCGGGCGACGCCATCGCCGCCGGCATCGGCATGGTCCACCAGCACTTTCAGCTGACCCCAGTGCTTTCGGTGGCCGAAAACGTGGTGGTGGGGGAGGAGCGCCAGTCCTGGTGGAACTTCAACCGCAAAAAGGCCATCGCCGCGGTCAACGAGATCATCCGTGAATACGGCTTCAAGATCGACGCCGGCAAGCGGGTGGGCGACCTGTCGGTGGGGGAGCAGCAGCGGGTGGAGATCATCAAGGCCCTCTACCGGGGGGCGCAGATCCTCATCCTCGACGAGCCCACCGCCGTCCTCACCCCGCAGGAGGTGGACGAGCTCTTCAAGGTCATCGACCGGATGCGCTCGCTGGGCAAGACGGTCATCATCATCACCCACAAGCTCAAAGAGGCCATCGCCATCTCCGACGCCGCGTCGGTGATGCGCGACGGGAAGATGGTCAAGGCCGACGTCCCCATCGCCGAGTGCTCCACCGACCTGCTGGCCAAGTGGATGGTGGGGCGGGACATCGAGCTGGACAGCACCCGCCGCGCCCAGCAGTTCGGCGAGACGGTGCTGGAGGTCAAGGGCCTCTGCTGTTCCGACCGGCACGGCCCGGTGCTCAAGGACATCGACCTGCGCATCCGCGCCGGCGAGATCCTGGGCATCGCCGGGGTCGAGGGCAACGGCCAGACCGAGCTCATCGAGGCCCTCACCGGCCTGCGCACCCCCGAGAGCGGCCAGGTGCTGCTGCGGGGCGAACCCCTGACCGGCGGCCCCCTGCACTTTCTGCAAAAGGGGGTGGGCCACGTCCCCGAGGACCGGCTGGCCCGGGGCCTCATCAAGGATTTGAACATCCGCGAGAACCTGATTTTGGGCTACCAGTGGAGCGACCGCTTCGCCGGGCGCTTCTTCCTCAAGATGAACGACATCACCGAGTTCTCCCGCAAGGTCATCAAGGAGTACCGCATCAAGGCCCCCAGCGAGAAGGCCTTTATCGGCGCCCTCTCCGGCGGCAACCAGCAAAAGGTCATCATCGGTCGGGTGTTTGAGGAAAACCCCCAGGTCATCATCGTCGCCCAGCCCACCCGCGGGGTGGACATCGGCGCCATGGAGTACATCCACGAGGTGCTTTTAAACCTGCGGGACGCGGGGGCGGCCATCCTCCTCATCTCGGCGGATCTGGACGAGGTGCGCCGCCTGTCGGACACCCTGGCCGTCCTCTACGAGGGGGAGATCGTCGCCGAGACCCCGGCGGACACCCTCAGCGAACAGGAGATCGGCATGTACATGCTCAGCGGAAAAATGGACGGAGAGGAGGTGCTGGCAGATGGGAAAACCGCTTAACAGATCAAAGCTGGCGCACTCGGCCAACACGGCCATTCAGTCGGTGGGGGCCCTGCTCATCGCCCTGATTTTGGGGGCGGTCATCCTGCTGCTCACCGGCGCCAATCCCCTGGGGGCCTACGGGGCCATCCTCAAGGGCTCGGTGGGGAGCGTGTCGGCCTTTGTCAACACCCTGATCCAGACCACCCCCCTGATGTTCACCGGCCTCTCCTACCTCTTTGCGGCAAAGGCGGGGCTGGTCAACCTGGGGATGGAGGGGCAGATGCTCTTCGGGGCCATGGGCGCGGCGATCGCCGGCGCCTGGGACCTGGGGCTGCCCAAGTTCATCCACCTGCCCCTGGCCATCCTGGTGGGGGTGCTGGCCGGCGGCCTCTACGGCCTGCTGGCGGGGCTGCTCAAGGCCAAGTTCGGGGCCAACGAGTACATCGTCACCCTGATGCTCAACTACGTGGCGACCCTCCTCATGAGCTACCTGGCCAACGGCCCCCTGCGGCCCGAGACCGAGCTCAACGGGGCCACCGCCCCGGTGCTGGAGACCGCCCTGTTCACCAAACTGGTCAAAAACCGGGGCCTGACGGCGGCCCTCTTCATCGCCGTCACCCTCTCGGTGCTGGTGCACTTCTTCCTCGACCGCACCAAGCCCGGCTTTGAGATCCGGGCGGTGGGCCGGGGGCGGCTGGCCTCCGAGACGGCGGGGATCAACATCGCCCGCACCACCATGCTCACCATGTTCATCAGCGGCGGCCTGGCGGCCATGGCCGGGGTCAGCATGGCGCTGGGGGTCAACGGCCGCTACATCGAGGGCTTCTCCCCCGGATACGGCTTCAACGGCATCGCCGTCTCCTCCCTGGCCTCGGGCAACCCCCTGATGGTGGGGGTCTCGGCCCTGGTCTTCGGCGCCCTGCGCGCCGGGGCCATGGTGCTGAACATGACCCAGCGCATCCGCCCCGAATTCGCGGACATGATCCAGGCGCTGGTGGTCATCTTTGTGGCCATGCCCGCCCTCTTCCAGGTCGTTAAGACCCGCGCCAAGAAACCGGACACCGAACCCGCCAAGGCGGCGGACAAAAAGGAGGCGAATTGACCATGGGATTCAGTGCAGTCTCTCTCATCGTCTCCACCCTGCGCATGTCCATCCCCCTGCTCATCGCCGGGATGGGCGCAGTCTACGCCTCCCGCAGCGGGATGATGGCCATGGGGGTGGAGAGCATGATGCTCTTCGGCGCCTTTGGCGGCGTCTTTACCTCCTACTTCACCGGCAACGTGCTGCTGGGCTTTCTCACCGGCATGGTCTGCGGCGCGGCCGTGGGGCTCCTCTTCGGGCTGCTCACCGTCCGCTTTCGGCTCAACCAGGTCATCGCCGGGGTGGGGCTCAACCTCTTCATGGGGGCCATCACCACCGTGCTGATGGAGGTGGTCTGGAAATCCAGCGGTAACTCCCCCCAGGTGGCCAGCCTCACCCAGGCGGTGCGGGTGCCCCTCCTGTCGGACATCCCGGTGGTGGGGACCATCTTCTCCTCCCTCTCCGTCAACTTCTACATCGCCCTGGTGCTGCTGGTCATCACCCAGTACGTGGTCTTTCACACCCCCTTCGGCCTGCGGCTGCGGATGGTGGGCGAAAACCCCACCGCCGCCAACACCCTGGGCATCCCGGTGCGGGGGTACAAGTACACCGCCATGCTCATCTGCGGCGGCTGCGCCGGGCTGGCGGGGGCCTACCTCTCGCTGGACCAGCTGAACATGTTCGTGCAGGAGATGACCGCCGGGCGGGGCTTCATCGTCCTGGTGATGATGGCCCTGGGCAAGTACACCCCGGTGGGCACCGTCCTCGCCGCCCTCCTCTTCGGCTTTGCCGACGCCCTGCAGATCAACCTCCAGCAGGCCTTCGACGTCCCCTCCCAGCTGGTGCAGATGATGCCCTACATCGTCACCATCCTGGTGTTGACCTTCGGCATCAAGCACGTCAAGGGCCCCGCCGGCACCGGCAAGCTGCCGGAAGAATAGAGAACATCCACCCCACACTTGCAAAGGAGCGTGTTTTACAATGGCCTACCTCACCGACTTTATGGAGCGAATCACCGAACTGACCGACATCGAAACCACCAGCTGCCAGTACCCCGACCTGGCCGTCCTCCCCGACGGCCGCCTGGCCGCCTGCTGGCAGCGCTACCACAACAAGCACGACGACATCGTGGCCGCCTTCCTCTCCCGCGAGGGGGAGATCCTCTCCCAGGCGGTGGTCTCGGGGGAGGGGCAGGCCTTCCGCCCCCGGCTCTACGTCCTGAATGGGACGGTCTGGGTCATCTGGTCCGAGTCCTCCGCCGGCAACTGGAAGCTGCTGGCCCGCGCCTTCGGCGAGGAGCTGGGAGAGCCCATCCTCCTCTCCCGCTCCAGCGGCGCCTTCTACCCCTCGGTCACCGACGACGGCCAAAACCTCTACGTGGCCTGGTGCGAGCAGCAGCACGGCGACAGCCACATCTGCTGCCTGCGCTTTGACGGCAGCGCCGCCGCCGAGACCTGGCGGGTCTCCTCCAGCGAGCAGGCCTACCGCCCGGCCGTGGCCTTTGGCGGCGACGGGGTGCTCTACCTGGCCTACGACGTCTTCGACGGCAGCCAGTACCTGCAGGTCGCCCGCGCCTACGCCGGCGGCGCCTGGGGGGAGGAGGCGGTGATTTCCAACGCCCCCGACTGGGCCTCCGACGCCACCGCCGTGTCCACCGACAGCGGGGCCACCGTGGTCTGGCACGGGGTCGGCCCCAGGGGGGAGACCAACTACTACACCTGCGACCTGACCCTGGCGGGCGGCAAGATTGCCGCCGACTGCCGGCAGCTCTCCCACATGCGGGTCTGGTTTGCCTCCGCCTCCCTCTGCCGCAACCGCAAGGGCACCCAGCTGCTGGCCCAGGCCCTGAGCATGCGCTGCTTCCTCATGCGCTGGCGGCAGGAGGACGGCAGCTGGTCGGTGCCGGTGGCCATGGTGCGCGACGAGGCCTCCAACTGCCCGATCCGCCCCCGCGCCTGCGTGGACGAGGAGGACAACATCTTCATCCTCTACCAGCACTCGGCTGGCAACGGCCACCAGGAGCGCTACTCCTCCATCAAGTTCCTCTCCACCACCCTGGCGGAGCTGCAGGCCCACGACGACAGCGCTGCCGAGAAGGAAATCGACAGCTTCACCAAACCCATCCCCGGCGACAAGGCCCTCGACCGCATCGACGAGGACGAGAAGCGCCGCTGGCTGGACGAGAACGGCTACCTGGGGCTGGATCTGAAGTTCGGCGACATCCACGGCCAGAGCGGGATGTCCGACGCCTCGGGCCAGATCGACCAGTACTACAACTACGCCAAGGCCGTGCCCAAGCTGGACTTCACCGCCCTCACCGACCACGACATGTTCCCCGACGTCATCACCGAGTCGGAGTGGGAGTACATGCGCACCTCGGCCAACGAGTTCAACAAGGACGGCGAGCTCACCACCCTGCTGGCCTACGAGTGGACCTCCAACGAGCTGCACTACGACTTCGGCCACAAAAACGTCTACTACCGCACCGGCGAGGGGGAGCTCTTCCGCGCCTGTGACCCCGAGGGGATGACCCCCGACCGGCTCTTCGCCAGCATCAAAAAGTACGGGGCCCTCTGCATCCCCCACCACCCGGCCGCCATCTGGTCGGCCGTCAGCGCCGCCACCGACTGGGCCTTCCACGACCCGGAGGTGCAGCGGGCGGTGGAGATCTTCTCCCGCCACGCCCCCTTTGAAAAGGACGGCACCGAGTCCATCTACACCAAGAACAACCCCCGCCAGAAGGGCAAGTACGTGCAGGACGCCCTGGCCCGCGGCTACCGGCTGGGCTTCACCGCCGGCAGCGACTCCCACCAGCTCGAGCACGGGGTGGAGGGGGGCATCGTGGCCGCCTTCGTCCCCGGCCTCACCCGCGAGACCCTCTTTGACGCCATCTACAACCGCTTCACCTACGCCACCACCGGCGCGGGCATCCTCCTCTCCTGCAAGGTGAACGGCGCCCGCATGGGCAGCGAGATCACCGCCCTGCCCGGCGGCAAGGCCACCCTCGAGGTGGACGTGCTGGGCACCGGGGAGCTGGAGCGGGTCGAGGTGGTCAAGGACAACGGGGAGATCTACGCCCCCGCCGTCTCGGGCAACCGCTGCCGCTTCACCTGGGCCGACGAGGACCTGACCGCCGGCACCCACTTCTACTACCTGCGCGTCACCCAGAAAGACCAGCACCAGGCCTGGAGTTCCCCCATCTGGGTGGACGTCCAGTAGCCCTCTCCCCCTTTCAGGCGGCCCCATCGCCACGGGGCCGCCACCCCCGCCCGGGAGCGGGGAAAAGCGGATAACAGCCTCCTCTTTCCTTGGGAGCCGGCCGGCCTTGCAGCCCTTGCTGCGGGACCGGCCGGTTTCCCTTTTCGGCCCCTGTCTGGGAGGGATTTCCCCGCCTTTCAACATCTGGAAAGGGGGGGCGCCCTTTCTTACATCTTTCTTAAATCGCCTTTGAAAACTCCCCAAATTCCGCGCCGCTGTGGGGTGAGAAATTGGGGGGTACTGTCAAACTTCCGCCCCTTTCGACAAGAACGGTTGACCGCCGGTCAGCAAAGGTCTATGATTGATGGTGTTATACAAAGCAAACTCTGCAAATTGGGTCATCTGTACAAAATTTTCGGACGGGGGAGGGGTGGCGATGACTGTGACAGAGGTCCCGAGGGACCAAAAGCGCGCCCGCATCGAGGCGGCGGCCACCGCCCTCTTTCTGCAAAAGGGGGTGGCCCAGACCAGCGTCGGCGAGATCGCCCGGGCCGCCAGCGTGGCCAAGGGCACCTTTTACCTCTACTTCAAGGACAAGCAGGCCCTGGTGGACAAGGTGGTGGCCGAAAAGGGGGGCGAGACCCTCTGCCGGGCCGTCGAGCGCACCCGCCAGGCCGGCTGTGTCGACCGCCCGGCCGCGGCCGCCCGCTTCTGCGAGTGCCTCATCGACTTTTATGCCGAAAACCCGCCGATCCTCCGCTTCATCGTCCGGGGCGGTCCCGGCGCCGAGCTGCACCACAGGGAGCTGCTGGCCCCGCTGGAAGAGCTGCTGGCCCTGCCGGGGGAGAGCGCGGAGCAGTCGCGCAACCGGCTTATGGTGATGCTGGACTTTTTGGTCACCGCCTGCTACCGCTCCATCATCGAGGGGCAGCCGGCCGCCATCGAGGTCATCAAACCCCTTCTTTTGCAGACGGTGGCCGGCATATACAGATAGTGGGATCTTGCGCCCCGACGGGGCCGAACCGAGAAAATAGGGGAAAGGCAGAAAAAAGGAGAACGGGATGAGCTATAAACTGGGACTGGACGTGGGCTCCACCACCATCAAGGCGGTGGTCCTGGACGACCGAGACGAGATCGTATACAAGAGCTATGAGCGCCACCTCTCCCGGGTGCGGGAACTGGCGCTGCAGAAGATAGAGGAGCTGGGCGAACTGCTGCGGGGCCACCGCATCAAGGTGGCGGTCACCGGTTCGGCCGGCCTGGGGGTCGCCAAGGAGAGCGGCCTCGACTTCGTGCAGGAGGTGTACGCAACCGCCGGCGCGGTCAAGCGCTTTGTCCCCCAGACCGACGTGGTCATCGAGCTGGGCGGGGAGGACGCGAAGATCATCTTTTTGAAGGGCGCCCTGGAGGAGCGGATGAACTCCACCTGTGCCGGGGGCACCGGCGCCTTCATCGACCAGATGGCCACCCTCCTGGACGTGGACCTGGCCACCCTCGATGAATTGAGCCTGCGCCACGAGAAGATCTACCCCATCGCCTCCCGCTGCGGGGTGTTTGCCAAGACCGACATCCAGCCCCTCATCAACCAGGGGGCCGACAAGGAGAACATCGCCGCCAGCATCTTTCAGGCGGTGGTGGACCAGACCATCGCCGGGCTGGCCCAGGGCCGCGCCATCGAGGGGAATGTCCTCTTTTTGGGCGGGCCCCTCTCCTTCCTCAAGGGGCTGCAGGCCCGCTTCATCGAGACGTTGGAGTTGGACGAGCGCTCGGCCAACTTCCACCCCCTGGCCCCCTATTTCGTGGCCCTGGGGGCCGCCTGTTACGCCGGCGGCCTCAACGAGGAGCACGACTATGAGGAGCTGCTCGGCACCTTCCGCCACGTCCTCGAGATCCCCCACGCCCCCCAGGGGCTTGCCCCCCTCTTTCGCGACCGGGCGGAGTACGACCAGTTTTGCGCCCGCCACGCCCAGAACGACGTCCCCCAGCGCCCGCTGGCGGACTACAGCGGCCCGGCCTGGCTGGGGGTCGACGCCGGCAGCACCACCACCAAGATGGTGCTCATCGACGGGTCGTGCAACATCCTGTACAGCCACTACGTCAACAACCTGGGCAACCCCATCTCCGCCGTCAAGGAGCAGCTGGAGCAGATCAGGGCCCAGTCGGGCGAGCGGGTGAAGATCGTCGGCAGCGCCGTCACCGGCTACGGGGAGGACCTGATCAAAAGCGCCTTCCACCTGGACTTCGGCCTGGTGGAGACCATGGCCCACTTCACCGCGGCCAAGCACTTTCAGCCCCAGGTGGACTTCATCATCGACATCGGCGGGCAGGACATGAAGTGCTTTCAAATCAAGGACAACGCCATCGACAATATCGTCCTCAACGAGGCCTGCTCCTCGGGCTGCGGCTCCTTCATCGAGACCTTTGCCAAGTCCCTGGGCTACCCCATCGACGAGTTCGCCAAGCTGGGCCTCCTGGCCGAGCACCCGGTGGACCTGGGCACCCGCTGCACCGTGTTCATGAACTCCTCGGTCAAGCAGGCCCAGAAAAACGGGGCCACGGTGGGGGACATCTCCGCCGGACTGGCCGTCAGCGTGGTGAAAAACGCCCTCTACAAGGTCATTCGTGCCCGCAGTGCCGACGACATCGGCAAGAACGTGGTGGTGCAGGGCGGCACCTTCCTCAACGACTCGGTGCTGCGCAGCTTTGAGATGGAGCTGGGCCGCCCAGTGGTGCGCCCGGCCATCGCCGGGCTGATGGGCGCCTTTGGCGCGGCCCTCTACGCCCGCTCCCTCCAGCCGGAGGGGGAGAGCCGGGTCCTCACCGCCGCCGAACTGGCGGCCTTCACCCACCAGTCCAAGGCGGTCAACTGCGGACTCTGCACCAACCACTGCAACCTGACCATCAACACCTTTGGCGACGGCTCCCGTCACATCGCCGGCAACCGCTGCGAGCGCCCGGTGACCGGCAAGGCCGGGGGCGGCGAGCTGCCCGACATGGTGGAGTGGAAGTACGAAAAGCTCACCCACCTGCCCAGCGAGCCGGGCCCCCGGGGGGACATCGGCCTGCCCCTGGCCCTGAACATGTACGAAAACCTGCCCTTTTGGCACGCCTTCTTCACCGAACTGGGCTTCCGGGTGGTGGTGTCGGGCCGCTCCAGCAAGGCCGTCTACCTCAAGGGGCAGAACACCATCCCCTCCGACACCGTCTGCTACCCGGCCAAGCTGGTGCACGGCCACATCAAGCTGCTGCTGGAGCAGGGGGTGCAGACCATCTTCTACCCCTGTTTGAGCTACAACTTCAACGAGGAGATCTCCGACAACTGCTACAACTGCCCGGTGGTGGCCTACTACCCCGAGGTGGTCAAGGGCAATATGGACCTGGGGGGCTGCCAGTTCATCTACCCCTACATCAGCCTCAACGACCGCAAGGTCTTTGAGAAGAAGATCACCGGCTACCTCAACGAGTACGGCTTTGCCCTGCGCCGGGGCGAGGTGTCCCGCGCCGCCGAGCGGGCCTACCAGGCCTACGCCGACTACCGCCGCGAGGTGAAGGAGGAGGGGGCGCGCGCCCTGGCCTACGCCAAGGAGCACGGCTGCAAGACGGTGATTTTGGCCGGGCGGCCCTACCACATCGACCCCGAGATCAACCACGGCATCCACAAGCTGCTGCGCTCGCTGGGGTTTGTGGTGGTCACCGAGGACGGGGTCTCCTGGATGACGGGGTATGAAAAGCGCACCGTCCTCAACCAGTGGACCTACCACGCCAGAATGTACAACGCCGCCCGCTATGCGGGGCAGGCCGAGAACACCGAGCTCATTCAGTTGGTGAGTTTCGGCTGCGGCCTCGACGCCATCACCACCGACGAGATGCGCGACATCCTCCGCGGGTGCGGCAAGATATACACCCAAATCAAAATCGACGAAGTAGACAACCTGGGCGCCATCAAAATTCGCATTCGCAGCCTGTTGGCGGCCATGGAGGAAAGGGAGAGACAGCAACATGCCGCCAATTGAAAAACCCCCCGTCTTTACGCCGGAGATGCGCGAAAACTACACCATCCTCATCCCCGGCATGCTGCCCATCCACTTTCGGATGCTCGAAAAGATCCTCATCAGAAACGGCTACAAGGTGAAGATCCTCACCACCATCGGCCGCCAAATCGTGGATGAGGGGCTCAAAAACGTTCACAACGACACCTGTTACCCCGCGCTGCTGGTCATCGGCCAGCTGATTTCCGCCCTCAAGAGCGGCGCGTACGACCCCCACAAGACCGCCCTCCTCATCACCCAGACCGGGGGCGGGTGCCGGGCGTCCAACTACCTCTCGCTGCTGCGCAAGGCCCTGCGCCAGTCGGGTTACGGCTATGTGCCGGTGATCTCGCTGAACTTCTCCAACCTGGAAAAGCAGCCCGGCTTCACCTTCACCCCCGGCATGCTGGTGCAGGCCATGTACGCCATCATCTACGGCGACATGCTCATGTGGCTGAAAAACCAGTGCAAGCCCTACGAGATCATCAAGGGCAGCACCGACGAGGTGGTGGAGCGCTGGACCGACGCCCTCTGCGAGCAGTTTGAGTCAAAGGCCTTTTTGCAGGTGCAGAAAAACTACCGGGCCATCCTGGACGACTTCTCCGCCATCCAGCGCCACCGGGAGAAGAAGATCAAGGTGGGGATCGTCGGCGAAATTTATATGAAGTACGCCCCCCTGGGCAACAACAACCTGGAGCAGTTTCTCATCGACGAGGGGGCCGAGCCGGTCCTCTCCGGGCTGCTGGACTTCTGCATGTACTGCATCCAAAACAACATCATCGACAACGATCTCTACGGCAAGGCCTTCAAACACCGGGCGGTCAACGCCTTTTTGCTGCGCTACTTCCAGCGCTGGCAGAACAAGATGATCCGGGCCATCGCCAAACACGGCGAGTTCCGGGCCCCCACCAGCTTCAGCGAACTCAAACACCTGGTGGACGGGGTCATCGGCACCGGCGCCAAGATGGGGGAGGGGTGGCTGCTCACCAGCGAGATGGTGGAGCACATCCACAGCGGGGTGGACAACATCGTCTGCACCCAGCCCCTGTTCTGCCTGCCCAACCACATCGTCGCCAAGGGGATGATGCGCAAAATCAAGGACCGCTACCCCCAGGCCAACATCGTGGCGGTGGACTACGACCCCAGCGCCACCTCGGTCAACCAGGAAAACCGCCTCAAGCTGATGCTCTCCAACGCCCGGCTGGCCGAGGAGTTCGGCCTCTCGTCCGAGGGGGAGAAGGCCCCGGCCGTGCCGGAGGGGGAGACCCAGCGGGAGACAGTCACCCTTTAGCAGGGACCCAATCCAATAAAAAAGGCGGCGAGTGAAGATGGTCACCACCCTTTGCACCTGGTTTTTGTACCTGGTTTTTTACAGCTTTGTGGGCTGGCTCTGCGAGACGGTCTACTGCTCCATCGGCCAGCGCAAGCTGGCGGACAGGGGCTTTCTCAACGGGCCGGTCTGCCCCATCTACGGCTTTGGGGCCCTGGGCGTCGTGCTGCTGCTGCGGCCGGTGCAGCAGAGCCCGGCGGCGGTCTTTGTGCTGGGGATGGTGCTCACCAGCGCCCTGGAATACCTGACCAGCTACGCGATGGAGAAGCTCTTCTCCGCCAAGTGGTGGGACTACTCGGCGCGCCGGTTCAACCTGAACGGCCGGGTCTGTCTGCGCAACTCCCTCCTCTTCGGGGTGATGGCGGTGGCCATGCTCTACCTGCTGCACCCGGCGGTGGAGCGGCTGTTTGACCGCATCCCCCCCTGGGCCAAGCTGACGGTCACCCTGGTGCTGCTGGCGGTCTTTGCCGCCGACCTGATCGTGTCGGTCCGCGCCGCCCTGGGCATCAACCGGCAGCTGCAGGCCCTCAACGCCCTGGCCGAGGAAATCAAGGCCCGGCTGGACGCCGCCGGCTGGTACAACGGCGAGGGGATCAAGGCCCGCCTCGACCGGCTGCTGGAGGAGGCCCACTCCGCCAAGGCCGACGACGCCCGCCTGCGGGTGAGGGAGCTGCTGCAAAAGTACAGGGAGGAGTCCCAGCGCCACCGCCTCTTTCAGCGGCGGCTGACCAAGGCCTTCCCCAACATGCGCTCTACCCGCTATGAGAGCCACCTGCAGCAGATCAAGGAGAGCCTGCGCGCCCACCGCTCGACCTGGGAGAGCTGGCTGGAAGGGCTGCAGCAGCGCACCGAAGAGGGCGCCCAGCGCCTCAAGGAGGACATTGAAAAGCGGGTCTCCGCCCACCGGGACGACGACTAGAGAGAGAACAGAGGGCCCCCGGCCAATTTGGCCGGGGGCCCTCTGTTGTGTGCGGACAGGGGTCACTGGGGGGTGTAGGTCCCGCCGCCGGGGCTGCGGATGACGGCGCTGTTTAGATAGAGGAAGAGGCTGTCGCCGCACTCGTTTGCGTTGAAAGTGAGGTCGATGTGCCCCTTGCCCAGATGGGATTGGCTGTCATCGAAGAAGCAGGCGTAGTAGGGGGACCCGTCTTCTGGCAACTTGCCCTCCTCCCCCAGGTCAAAGGCGCAGAGGCTGCGGATGTCGCCGTAGGGGGTGTCGGTGGAGAGGGTCACCTGGATATGGCCTGTGTCGTTCTGCTGGATCTCCTCTACCGTCACCGGCACGCCGCAGAGGTCAAAGGTCTTGTTCACCGTGGCCGCCTTTCCCTCGGCGGGGATCGCGATCTCCAGGCAGTCCTGTTTGGTGGGCAGCTCCTCGGGGGAGCGGGACGGCATTTCCCGGCCGATGTACAGGTCGAGGCCGTTGAAGGAGAATGTGTGGACGCGCGCCCCCTCGGCCAGCGGCTCTTCGGGCCGGTAGAGGAAGGCGCCGTCGTCCCCGATCAGGGGGCGGGCGTAGGCCGTGCTGTCCACCCGGTTGCCCTCGCTGTCCTCCACCGAGAACCAGGTGATGCCAAAGTTTACCGAGCAGGTTTCCGCCGACAGCCCCTTGACAGTCGGGATCAGGGCAATGGCGTCCCCCTTTTCGGTCAACTGCATCAGTTGGAAGGAGAGCTTGTCGTTCCCCTCGTAGGAGATCTCCTCGGCGCTCACGGCGACGGCGGACTGCAGGGCGGTG
The DNA here is from genome assembly GCF_018917875.1 of Acetanaerobacterium sp. MSJ-12. Taxonomy (NCBI): domain Bacteria; kingdom Bacillati; phylum Bacillota; class Clostridia; order Eubacteriales; family Oscillospiraceae; genus Acetanaerobacterium; species Acetanaerobacterium sp. MSJ-12. Next base: position 121,979 of record NZ_JAHLPK010000005.1, read on the forward strand.
CGCAACCGGCTGTCCCCAATTTGCAGGGCGATCTCGTCCGCCTCTCCCTCCACCTTGCAGGAGAAGGCAAAGGAGACGGTGAAGTTTGCCAGCGCGTCCTCCTCCCCGGACATGTGGGGACTGGAGGCCCCCAGGTGTTCCGGCAGGTAGGTGAGGGGGTAAGTTGTTTCCCCGACTTGCAGGGTGGCCTTGAGGGTGGTCAGGTACTGGTTCCAGACGTCCTCCGCCCCCTCGCTGAGTTCGGCTTTTACCTCTCTGGACGGCAGGTGTTCCAGGGAGAGCCAGAGGGTGCCGTCCTCCTTTTGCACCGCCTGGAGCAGCCGGTAGGTGCCACCGCTGCCGTCGGGCGCCTCCACCGGGTCGACGCAGAGGCGGTAGCTGGCCGGCGGGGTCTCCATCACCCAGCTCTCGCCGGAGACAAAGTAGCGGTAGGCCCGCTGCGCAAAGGCCACCACGCTCTGGTAGTTGACGGCCCCCAACAGCAGCACAAAGGCGGCGGCAACGGCCGCGGCCCGGCGCCAGACCCGCCGCCGGGGCGGCTTTGCGTCAAACAGGCTGCCGCTGACGGCGAGGAGGGTCTCCTCGTCCAGCAGGTCGGCCAGCCGTCTGTCAAATCTCTCTTCATTCATGGGTGTGCTCCCCCTCTCGTTCCTCCAACAGTGGTTTCAATTTGTCCCGCAGCCGCGATACCCGGGTGGTGACGGCGTTCTGGCTGATGCCGAAGAAACGGGCCATCTCCCGGGTGGAGTAGCCGTAGACAAAGCGCATGGCAAACAGCTGCTTCTCCGGCTCGCTCAGGGCCAGCACCGCCCCGTTCAGCCGTTCGCGCAGCTCCAGCGAGGCGGCCCAGTCGGGGGCGGACGGCCCCTCCGGCGCGGCCGCCGGCACCTCGTCCCTGCGGGCGGCAAGGCGGCTCAGCGCCTGGCTGCGGGCGATGAGGGCCACATAGCTCTTCATGCTGCCCCGGCTGCTGTCGTACTTTTCGGGCGCGCGCAGCACCCGGGCCATGGCGTCGCTGGCCACCTCTTCGGCGTCCCTGGCGTCCTTTAAGATGCGCAGGGCCACCGTGTAGGCCAGGCGCTGGTACTGCCGGAAAAAGCGCTGGTGCCGCTGGGCCTGCTCGCACAGGGCTTGACTGGTATCCATCTCGCAGGGCCCTCCTTCTGTTTTTTTGTTTTAAAAAGGCCTTTTCACCCAATAGTACCGCCGAGAGAGGGGGATCGTTACGGCTGCGCTTTGTTTTTTGCAGAAAAGGGGGCGAGGATGAGGGCAGGGGTGAGGGCAAGGGTGAGGACAAAGGAAAGGGGGAAGGGGGAAAAAGAGGGCGGGCGCTCTGGCTGGAGCGCCCGCCCGTGCGGCGGGGAAACTAGAGGCCCTGCACCCGAACCAGGTTGACCGCCCCGTCAGCGTCAAAGGAGAAGGTGTACATACACCCGCCGACGGTGTACTGGCTGGGGGATGGTCCCTCTCCGCTGGTCACGGAGCCGGCCTTTTCTTTCAGCAGGGACGCCACCTCCTCGGCATTCTGCCCGGTGAAGTCGACCCCGCCGATCGCCACCTGGGGTTTGGCGTTCTCCGGCGCCTCCACATCGGCGGGACAGGGGCCGTAAAAGACCTCGAAGCTCTTGACCCGCGCTTCCAGGGTGGGCAGTTCGCCGTTGCCGGTGTTGGCGCAGCCCAGCCGGGCCACCACCTGGCCGTCCCTGCCCATGTAGACCGGCAGCAGGGCGCTGCTGGCGTCCATCCGGTCCTCTTCGCTCAGGGGCTGGGTGAAGTCGGGGGAGAGGGAGAGGTCATACCCCTGCTCCCGCACCTCCAAGAGGATGGTGCGGCCCAGATAGAGGTCCGCCTCCTCCACCCGCACCAGGGGGGTCTTGGTCTCCTTCACCCCCTCGTCCAGGTAGCCGGTGGCCTCCTTCCCGCAGCCGGTCAGGGCAATGGGAATGGCAAGGCACCCCGCGGCGAGCAGGGCCACCGCCCGCCGGGAGAGGGGGTGTGCAAACCGCTTTTTCATCCTGTCGTCCCTCCTTTTTGGTTGGGTTTGGTTCAGACAGCGCCCACTTCCGCGATCGAGAGCAGGTCGGTGTCGCGGTCGTAGTGGAAAAAGTAGTGGCAGCGGCCGACGGGGTAGCCGTTGCTGAGGACCTTGCCGGTGAGCAGGTCGGTATCCCCGCCGATGACGACGTCCCCGCTGTCCTCATTGGCCTTGTCGGCCATGACGGCGTCCACCCCGTCCAGGGTCAGGCCGGTGAAGTCGACCCCGCCGATTGCCACGTGGGGCTGGATGTTCTCGGGCACCTCTTCGCTGTGGTGGGGGCTGTAGAAGACCGCGGCCGAGACCACCCGTGCCTCGAGCAGGGGGATCTCGCCGCTGCTGTCGGTGAGACAGGAGAGCTTGGCCACCACCTTGCCCCCCTTGCCCATGTAGACGTCGGGCACCGGGGCCCCTGCGTCCACCCGGTCGCCGGGCTCCAGGAGGGCGGCAAAGTCGGGGGAGGTGGAGAGGTCGTACCCCTGCTCCTGCACCTCCAGCAGGATGGTGCTCTTGAAGGCGATCTCCGCCCCGTCGATGCGCACCTGGGCGCTGCCGGCGTCCTTGGCGGTCTCGTCCAGTTTGCCGGTGACCTCCTTCTGGCCGCAGCCGGTCAGGGCCAGGGCCATCCAGGCCGCCAGGGCGGCGGCCAGCCCGCTCCTCCAAATGGTTTGGTGTCTGCGCGTCATGTCTGTCACTCCTTTCGCAAAGGGGGCCAAAAGGCCGGGCCCTTCCTTTATCTTCATTATAGCACCACAAAAAGGGGGCAAAAGGTAACAAGTGGTTAAAAAATAGATACAATACGGTTACAATCTGTACAGGACGACGGACGCGGCGGGGAAGGGGGCGGCCCAGCCCCCTCTTTTTTCTTGACGGGCAGCCGGTTTTGCCGTACACTAAAAGGGCTTTCAACACCGAAACAGCAGGGGGATCTGACGTATGCTCTTGGTCGTGGACATCGGCAACACCAACATGGAGTTTGGCATCTTCGAGGGGGAGAAGTTGGCGCACACCTTCCGCCTCTCCACCAACAAGGCCGTCACCTCCGACGAGCTGGGCCTCTTCGTGACCCAATTTTTCTTCCTGCGGGGGCTCGACCGGCACCGGGTGGAGGACATCGTCATCAGCTCGGTGGTCCCCCAGCTCAACTACACCGTCATCAACTCCATCAAAAAGTACTTCGACAAGCCCCCCCTGCTGGTGGGGGAGAACCTGCCGGTGGAGATCGACAACCGCTACGGCAACCCCGGCGAGGTGGGGGCCGACCGGCTGGTGACCGCGGTGGCCGCCTACCACAAATACGGCGGCCCCCTCATCGTGGTGGACTTCGGCACCGCCACCACCTTTGACGTGGTCACTTCCGACGGGGCCTACCTGGGGGGGGCCATCTTCCCCGGGCTCAAGGTCTCGATGGACGCCCTGGTGCAGCGGGCGGCCAAGCTGCCCCGGGTGGAGATCGTCCCCCCCGAGCAGGCCATCGGCACCTCCACCGTCGCCAGCATGCAGAGCGGCATCATCTACGGCTATGCCGGCGCGGTGGACAACATCGTCCAAAAGCTGGAGGAACAGCTGGGGCAGAAGGCCCGGGTGGTGGCCACCGGCGGGCTGGCCAAAACGGTGAGCCAGGCCTACCACGGTTTCACCGCCATCGACAAGACCCTGATCCTCGACGGCATCAAGGTCCTCTACGACCGCCGGAAGGCAGGGGCGTAGAAGGCCCTGCCTGCCGAGCAAAAAGGCGCTGCGGAGATTTGTCCGTAGCGCCTTTTTTGATTTGTGCCGATGCCCGGCCGGGCGGTGGGGCCGCCGGTCGGGGCCATGTGCCAGAAGGGCAGTTTGCCCCCCGGGACGTGGGACGCCCAGGCAAGAAGAGGGGGCGCCGGTCATCCCCACGCCGCAATGGCGCCGAAGGTGCCCGAGGACCCGCCCGGCGATGAATTGCTGCTGGCCAGGCCGCCGGGGAGATGCCTCCGGCTGACCTTTTGAAGGCGCTGTGAGCGAGGGGAGGGGGGACCATCCCCGAGACGGTCTGACCGCTGCCGAATATCCCGTGTTCATCCGCGCGTTGGCGGTGGCCGGGGAAGGCGGCTGCCGGGGCAGAGGCAGGAGAAAGAGCGAGGGTAGAAGGCGATGGGCGGGGGCAAAGAAATGGGAGACCCCCTCGCGCGGCCGAAGCGGCCGCCCAAAGTCCTTCAGAGCGGGCGGAGGGGGAGGGTGGGCGCGACGCATGGCGGCGAAGGCCCCCTCTCCCACATTGTCCGGGTGGGCGAGGGCTGAGACGGGAAGAGGGGCGCCGCCCGCAGGCAGCGCCCCTCTCTCGGTGGCAAGGTGGGTGGGGGAAGGGGACTAGACCCGCTTCACGCCCAGTTCCACCGCCTCGCCGTTGATGTCCCAGGACTTGGCGTACCCCTCGGGCTCGCCGCAGGCAAAGCCGTCGGCCAGCACGTCGGAGGCGATCTCATCCCAGTTTTTGCGGGCGATGTCGGCCAGCTTCTCGCTGCCCTTCAGGGTGATGGTGATGTGGTCCATCACGTTGAAGTCGGCCTCTTTGCGCATGGTCTGCAGCTTGCTCACCAGCTCCCTGACATACCCCTCCTCGATGAGTGCGGGGGTGAGGGCGGTGTCGATGGCCACGGTGATGCCGCCGTCCTGCACGGTGTAAAAGCCCTCGGTCTGCTTGGTCTCGATGAGCAGGTCATCGGCGGTGAGGGCGACCTCTCCGTCGGCCAGGGCCAGCTTCAGTTCGCCCTTGGCGTCCAGCTCGGCCTTGGCGGCGGAGCCGTCCAGCCCGGCCAGGGCGGTGCGGATCTCGCCCAGCTTCTTGCCGTATTTGGGGCCCAGGGTCTTGAGCTGGGGCTTGAAGGTGTAGGAGGTGAAGCGGCTGGCGTCCTCCACAAAGGTGACGGCCTTCAAGTTGAGCTCCTCCTCCACGATCTGGCGGTAGTACTCCTCCAGCGCGGCCGGGGCCTGCACGAACATGTTTTGCAGGGGCTGCCGGTTTTTGATGGCGGCGCCGTTGCGGGCCGAGCGGCCCAGCACCACAATCTGCAGCACCAGGTCCATGTTGCGCTCCAACTCGCTGTCGATGAGGGAGCCGTCCACCGCCGGGAAGTCGCAGAGGTGGATGCTCTCGGGGGCCGAGCGGTCCACGGTGCGCACCAGGTTTTGGTAGATCTCCTCGGTGATGAAGGGGACCATGGGGGCGGCCGCCTTGCAGCAGTTCACCAGGGCGGTGTAGAGGGTCATGTAGGCGTTCACCTTGTCCTGCCCCATCCCCACGGCCCAGAAGCGCTCTCTGCTGCGGCGGACATACCAGTTGCTCATGTCGTCCACAAACTCCTGCAGGGCGCGGGCGGCCTCGGGGATGCGGTAGTTTTGCAGGCTCTCGTCCACGGTGCGGATCATGGTGTTGAGTTTGGAGAGCAGCCAGCGGTCCATCACCGAGAGCTTTTCGGGCTCCAGCTCGTGCTGGGTGGGGTCGAACTGGTCGATGTCGGCGTAGAGGACGAAGAAGGCGTAGGTGTTCCAGAGGGTGCCCATGAACTTGCGCTGCCCCTCCCGCACGGCCTTGCCGTGGAAGCGGTTGGGCAGCCAGGGGGCGGAGTTCGAGTAGAAGTACCAGCGGATGGCGTCGGCCCCGTAGGTCTCCAGCGCGTCGAAGGGGTCCACCGCGTTGCCCTTGGACTTGGACATCTTCTGGCCGTTTTCGTCCTGCACGTGGCCCAGGACGATGACGTTTTTGTAGGGGGCCTTGTTGAACACCAGGGTGGAGATGGCCAGCAGGGAGTAGAACCACCCGCGGGTCTGGTCCACCGCCTCGGAGATGAAGTCGGCGGGGAACTGCTGCTCGAACAGCTCCTTGTTCTCAAACGGGTAGTGGTGCTGGGCAAAGGGCATGGAGCCGGAGTCGAACCAGCAGTCGATGACCTCGGGCACCCGCTTCATTTGCTTGCCGCAGTGGGGGCAGGTGATGGTGACTGCGTCGATGTAGGGGCGGTGCAGCTCGATGTCCTCCGGGCAGTTGGGGGAGAGGCTTTGCAGCTCCTCGATGCTGCCGACGGCGTGCCGGTGGCCGCACTCGCACTCCCAGATGTTGAGGGGGGTGCCCCAGTAGCGGTTGCGGCTGATGCCCCAGTCCTGCACGTTCTCCAGCCAGTCGCCGAAGCGACCCTTGCCGATGGACTCGGGGATCCAGTTGATGGTGTCGTTGTTGCGGATCAAGTCGTCCTTGACGGCGGTCATCTTGATGAACCAGGAGTCGCGGGCGTAGTAGATGAGGGGGGTGTCGCAGCGCCAGCAGTGGGGATAGCTGTGCTCAAAGGTGGGGGCGGAGAAGAGAAGGCCCCGCTCCTCCAGGTTTTTGAGGACCTCTTTGTCGGCGTCCTTGCAGAACATCCCCGGCCAGAGGGTCTCCCTGGTCATCTGGCCCTTGCCGTCCACCAGCTGCACAAAGGGCAGGCCGTACTTGCGGCCCACGTTGGCGTCGTCCTCGCCGAAGGCGGGGGCGATGTGGACGATGCCGGTGCCGTCGGTGAGGGTGACGTAGCCGTCACAGGTGACGTACCAGCACTTCTCTTTGGGCTGCACAAAGGCAAAGAGGGGCTCGTACTCCTTGTACTCCAACTCCCGGCCGGTGAAGTGCTCGAGCACGGTGTAGCCCTGCTCGCCCAGCACGCTCTCGCAGAGGGCGGCGGCCAGGTAGTAGCGCTTCCCCCCGCTCTCCACCTTGACGTAGTCCTCGTCAGGGTGGACGCAGAGGGCCACGTTGGAGGGGAGGGTCCAGGGGGTGGTGGTCCAGGCCAGGATATAGGCGTCCTCCCCCTTGGCCTTGAACTTGGCGATGGCCGAGCGCTCCTTCACGTCCTTGTAGCCCTGGGCCACCTCGTGGGAGGAGAGGGGGGTGCCGCAGCGGGGGCAGTAGGGGACGATCTTGAAGCCCTTGTAGAGCAGCCCCTTCTCCCAAATCTGCTTGAGGGCCCACCACTCGGACTCGATGAAGTTGTTGTCGTAGGTGACGTAGGGGTGCTCCATATCGGCCCAGAAGCCGACGGTGGCGGAGAAGTCCTCCCACATCCCCTTGTACTTCCAGACGCTCTCCTTGCAGCGCTTGAGGAAGGGCTCGAGGCCGTACTCCTCGATCTGCTCCTTGCCGTCCAGGCCCAGCTCCTTTTCCACCTCCAGCTCCACCGGCAGGCCGTGGGTGTCCCAGCCGGCCTTGCGGGGGACCATGTAGCCCTTCATGGTGCGGTAACGGGGGATCATGTCCTTGATGACCCGGGTCAGCACGTGGCCGATGTGGGGCTTGCCGTTGGCGGTGGGGGGGCCGTCGTAGAAGGTGTAGGTCTCGCCCTCCTTGCGGCTGTCGACGCTCTTTTCAAAGATGTGTTCTCTTTCCCAGAACTGCTCGACGTCCTTCTCCCGCTCCACAAAGTTGAGATCTGTGGGCACCTTGTTGTACATCTTTCCAAAACCTCCAATGCTTTCTTTCGTGCGCTGCGAAAGGTGAATCTATGGAAACGCGCAAACCGACAAAAAAGCCCCCGCCCTGCAAAACAGGACGAAGGCCGAATGCGCTTCGCTGTACCACCTATTGCAACATACCAACATATGCGTTCCCGATAACGGCGGAAAACCGGCGAAGCCTACTCGGTCGCCCTTTCAGCTTGCAACTCTAGAGGGATGTTCCGAGAGAAACGACTGGCGCCGGGCTCCCACTCCCCCCGGCTCGCTGTGGCGTTTGTTTCAAACGTACTGTCTCTATCATCGTCTTTGGCTATTTCTCCTACATTGTAATACAGCGGGGCGAAAACGTCAAACCCCTTTTGTGAAAAAAGGGGAAAAAGGCGGTGCTTTTTTGGCTGGATGGCTAAAATACATGAAAAGGGGCCCCACAGGGGCCCAAAAAAGGGGAAGACGGCGTGAACAGACGGGTGGTTCTCTACATCGGCGTGAGTTTGGACGGGTATATCGCCGACCGGGCCGGAGGGGTGGGCTGGATGGCGGGGGACGGGTCGCAGCCCGGGTGCGAGGGCAGCTACCCCGATTTTTACAGAGGGGTGGGCGCGGTGGTGATGGGGGGCCGCACCTACCGTCAAATTGTGGAGGAGCTCTCCCCCGGGCGGTGGCCCTACCCGGAGAAGGAGTGCTTCGTGCTCACCCGCCGGCCGCGGGCGGCAGAGGGGGAGGTGACCTTCACCGACGAGCCCCCGGCCCGGCTGATCCAGCGGCTGCGGCGGCGGGGGGATGAGGACATCTGGGTCTGTGGCGGGGCCGACCTGGCCCGCCAACTGGCGGCGGCGGACTGCATCGACCGCTACTGCATCTCGGTGCTGCCGATTTTGCTGGGGGAGGGGCTTTCCCTCTTTGGCGGGCTGGGGGTCGAGCGCCCGCTGCGGCTGGTGTCAGCCGAACGGTACAATGGCATCGTCGACCTGGTGTACGAGCGGCGGGGAGAGGCGACTCTTTTATAGGGGATGACAAAAAATGGGGGCCCATTTCGGCACTCTGTCGAAAAAACCGTTTTGATATTGGCGGGGCCGTCAATTGACAGGGGGACAGCCGGGCTGTTACTCTGGGACTGGACGACGAGACGGCCCGCCGTGGCGGGCGGACGAAAACAAGGGAGGCATTTTTTATGAGAAGACCCCGCCTGTACATCACCGGCCCCCAGTGCTTTTACCCCGGGGGCGAGCACCAGCTGCTCACCATGAAATACCTGGCCGAGGAATACGGCTTTGAGGTCACCAACATCAAGGAGAAGATGGGCTTTGACGACTGCGACCCGGCCACCGGCAAACAGCCCCTGCGCAAGCTCACCCCCGACTACCTGGACGACTGCGACATCGTGGTGGGGGACGTGAACTTCTTTCGCGGCGGCGAGCCGGAGAGCGGCACCATCTTTGAGCTGGGGGTCGGCTTTGCCCGGGGCAAAAAACTCTACAGCTTCACCCGCGACCGGCGGGATGTGATCCACCGCTACCCGGTGGGCCAGCTCTGCCCCGACGGGAAGATCCTCGACGAGCACGGGATGGGCTACGCCACCGCCCACACCGCCGGCAACCTGATGTACATGGTCCCCTCAAAGATCGTGGAGGGCGATTTTGAGGACTGCCTCAAGACCATTGTCATGGACTTGATCGAAGAGGCCAAGGACCGCGGCCAGCGCATCGTCCCCCGGCAGGACCTGCGCGCCAAGTCCACCTGGCCCCTGGGGGAGCTGCCCCGGGCCTACCTGGCGGGGTTCGAGTGCTTCCTTTTAAACGCCAGGGAGGTGGGCGACCGGATGAAGGCCTTTGCCCTGGACCACGGGGTGGAGGGCATCTTCCCCCCCGACGAGGCCCCCGGCCTCAAAGAGCCCGAGGACATGAGCGATGTCTACACCCGCTCGGCCTTCTACTTTGACCGCGACCAGCTGCACATCCGCAACAGCAACATGGTCATCGCCAACCTCAACCCCTATCACGGCCACGAGCCCGACAGCGGCACCGTCTTCGAGAGCGGGATGAGCTTTGGCCTGGGCTACCGCTGCTACTGCTTCCTCTCGGACGGGCGGGAGCTCATAGAGAAGGTGCCCTGCAACCTGGGGGAGGACGGCATCTACCGGGACATCGAGGGGTACCGGGTGGAGAACTGCGGCCAGCCCCTGGCCTCCATCATCGCCTCCAACATGACGGTGGTGGTGGGCGGCTTTAAAGACGCCATCCTGAAGGTGGAAGAGGACACCGAGCGGCTGAAGAGAGGGGAGTAGAGCGCGGTGGCCCGGAAGATGCGCCGACAGCGGCAGCCCCTTTCCAGAGAGGGCTGCGAGGCCGTTTTGCGCCGGGGTGCTGGCGGGGGAGGACGGCTACCCCTACGCCGTGCCCCTGGGCGATGTCTTTGACGGGGAACGGATTTTCTTTCACTGCGCCCTGGTCTGACAGAAGCTGGACGCCATTGCCGGGGAGGAGCGGGTCTCCTTCTGCACCATCGATTAGGACCGGGGGGTGCCCCAGGGGTACACCACCTGTTTTCGCAGCGCCGTCGCCTTTGGCGGGGCGCGGGTGCTGCGGGAGGAGGGGGAGAAGCGGGTCGCCCTGGAACGGCTGGCGGCCGAGTACTCCCCCCAACGGCCGGAGGGCCGCCGGCGGGAGATCGGGCGGCTCTTCGACCGGGTCTGCGCGGTGAAACTGCGCGTCGAGCGGCTGAGCGGGAAGGAAGCCATCGAACTGGTGGAAGGGCGCTGAGAGAGAGCGGGAGAGCGGAAGGCTCTCCCGCTCTTCTTTTTATAAGGGAGAAGGGGGGACCGGCGGCAGGAAGCCTTCCTGTCGGGGGAGACGGCTTTCTGTTCGCTGCCCTCTGCGGAGGAGAGGTTTGCCCTCGCCGCCCTCGGGACGGGGGCAGGGCGGCCTGCAGGTTTGGGCCGAGAGGGTTGCGCTCTAGGGAATGGCCCCCTCCTGGCCGGGCGCTGGCGGGGAGAGGGGGGAGGACAGGCTGGAACATTTACAGGCGCTGGGGAGAGAGAGCCTTGTCCCGCGGCTTTTTGCGGGGGAGAGGGCTGCTCCCGCCCTGCCGCCCTTGGGACGGGGGAAGGAGCCGTCTGCACGCCCTGGGGGAGGCGTGCGTTTGGAGGAAAGGGGGCCTCCTAGCCCGATTTTGGGGAGGAGAGGGGGAGGAACAGACAAAATCTCTACAGGTATCGGGGGAAAGGACTTGGTCCACTGCCCCTTGTGAGGGATGGGGCCAATCCCGCCGTTTCCTCGGGACGGGGAATGGGCGGTCTGCACACCTCGGAGTGGGAGGGTGGCGTTTTGAGGGAAGGGGTTCCTCCCCGCCCGACTTCGGCGCGGGGAGCGATAAATCGTCGAGACCGCTACAGGTGCTGGGGGAAAGAGGTCTTGTCCCGCTGCCCTCTGCGGGGGAGGAAGCCGCCCCCACCGCCTTTGGGGCGGAGGGACGGGGCGTCTACGCGCCCTGGGGCGGGAGGGGCGCGTTGAGGCAAAGGGTCCCTCCTGGCTAGAGATTGGCGGGGAGAGGGGGAGAAAAGGGTGAAGCCATCACTGCTCCGCCGCCCTCGGGACGGGGGAAAGGGCGGCCGCGCGACCCGCAAGGGAAGGGGTGAGAAGAGCCCCTTCCCGCCGGCCGTCGACGATGTGAGGGGCGAACGGGCGGGGATCGCTGCGGGCGCCGGAGGAGAGGAGTCCCGGGCGGCGGCAGGGAGCTGGGTAGAAAACCTTGACATATTTGGGTTAGATGGTAGAATGGTTGATAGTGTTTAGTTAAGATTTTCCATTCGCGCTTTAAAATAAAAATGATGCCGCTTTTTTTGGTTGATTTGCGAAAAGCAAATCAACTTTTTTGTCTTTAATGCCCATTTTTTTCACAGAACGAAAAACCTTACTTTTCCAGCGCCCATCCACACGGAGCTGAAGAAGGAGATGTGAAAAGCATGCGATTGCGGCACAAAAGGGGCGCCAGGTGGGGCAGCCGAGCGATGGCCCTGCTCTTGGCGACGGCGATTTTCGCCGGCAACCTATTGACGGGATTTGCACAGGAGGACCCGGCCACCGAGACCGGCGCATACACGGGGGCATCCGCGGGAGTGGAAGCGCCCCCTTCCGACCCGGCGGCCGAGGAGCTGGCGGCACTTGAAGAGGCGATCGCCGCCCTGCCCGCTCCCGACCAACTGACCAGCGACAGCGAACGCCAGGTCTACGACCGGCTGATGGCGCTGGTGGAGCGGCTGGAGGCGCTGCCCGAGGCACAGAGGGACAAATTGAGCCAGCCGGCGCAGCAGAAGTTGGACGAGCTGTGCGACCACTTTGCGGCCCAGACGGAGCCGCTGGCGGTGAACGGTGTGATCGGCACCCCCAACAGCGCCACCTATGTGCAAAATGCCATGGACGACGTGACCCTGGTGGGGCCCTACCAGTTCAACATTGCGGGCAACAGCAACACCCAGGGCAAGTACAACAACGCCAACAACTTCGCCGTCTCCCTGCACGGCGACACGGCCGGCGAGAACGCCGCCGGCTACGCCCTGCCCAACGCCGTGGGGGGAAAGCTGGCGGCAAACAACAAAAATTCCAGCACCGCCGTGCTGGAAAAACGGGGGGAGAACACCAAGGTCGTCAAGGCCTACCTGCTGGTGTGCGCCACCCAGACCTCTGACTCTATAAACAGTAAAGCGTCTTTTCTGTCCCAGTACGGGATGTGCCTGAAGGGGCCCAAGGGGACCATCAACCGGTACTATCCCAGCAAAGTCTACTGTGACAATGGAAATACCCGGACTTCTTGCTACTTTGATGTGACCGATTTTGTCAAGGCCCAGGGATACGGCACCTATGCGGGCATCAACATCCCCTATACCAATATGACCGCCGGGACCTGGGGGACCGGCACAGATTTATTCGGGGCCTGGAAACTGATCGTGGTGGAGGAGGACCCCGCCCTGCCGCTGCGGATGATGAAGCTGAAGCTGGGCGGCGAGTCGGTCGTCAACGGCGCCACCACCACCGTGACCATTCAGGGCAACGGCCTGGTTATCAAGGGCGGCGGCAAGGTCAAGCCCAGCGGCGAACTCCTGGTCTCGATGGACGGCTACGACATCGGCGACAGCAGCCAGACCCTGCGCTACTACACCGACAAAGACGGCACCCAGAAAAAGATCTCCCAGCCGCCGCTGCGGGGCGCCGACTACTTCTTCTCGGCCCAGATCAGCAAATTGGGAAAGGCGCTGACCACCAACCCCGGACCGGCCTACGCCTATGCCCTGAACAGCCAGAGTTACCTGTCTGTGGCCCAGGTGAACGGCGGCAGTCCATTCACCCTGTACAACACCGATTTCTCCACCATGAAGATCAACGACAGCCAAAACGCCGGGGGGATGAACCTGCAGGGCGGCGAAAAGACGGTGTCCATGCTGGCCAACACCAGCAGCGCCCCCACCCTCTTGAGCGCGCTGGGGCTGGCGGTGGACATTGTGGTGCCCGAATTCACCACCGACCTGACGGTCACCAACCTGACCCAGCACTACGCCACCAGCGACGCGGGGTACGACCCCCACAGCGACTACGCCCAGCCCGGCGACCGGCTGCGCGCCAACATCGTCTGCGGCAACACCTCGACTTCCAGCAAGAACATCGGCATCAAAAACGCCGTGCTCACGGTGGAGGTGCCCGCCTTTGTGGACGTGGACGCCGGCACCATCTCGGCCTACTACGTGACGCCCACCGGCGGGAAGACGGCGCTGACCGGCTCGGTGTCGGGGAACAAGGTCGTCTTTAAAAACAGCGCCGGCACCTCGGTGGTCAGCGGCGGCCAGTTCGAGGTGTCCTTTGAGGGGACCGCCCGGGGCAGCCGCACCTACACAGCCTACGCCAACAAGGCCTGGATCGAGGGGACCTTTGTCGACGACTCGGGCAACCACTACCCCTCCTTCCTCATCGACAACATGGGCATCGCCTATGCGGAGACGGCCTCGGACATCCTGCGCTTTCCGGTCTCCTTTACAAAGGACGGCGAGGGGACGGTCGGCGGCGCCGGCTGCTACCCCTATGACGGGTCGGCCCAGCTCACCTGGCAGCCGGCGGCCGACCACTACACCCGGCTGCTGCTCATCGACGGCCAGGTGCGGGACGACCTGGTGCTCGGCGGGGGGCACAGCCTGCCCATTGACAGCCGGGCCCACGAGGCGTTTGCCGCCTTCACGGTGGGCGAGCGCCCTGTCAAGGACAACTACCTCGTCGCCACGGCCGGCGACAGCCACGTGACCCTCACCCCCAGCAGCATCGTGGAGGCGGGGGCGGACCACACTGTCTCCTGGTCGGCAGAGGCGGGGTACAGCGTCAGCGAGGTGCTGGTGGACGGCTACGCCTATCCGGTGTCGGACAGCGGCTCCATCGCCTTTAAGGGGGTGGCGGCCGACCACACCGTGGAGGTGCGGACGGTGAGCCAGTACGCCTACGTGCAGACCATTGTGCGGGGCCCGGGGGAGATCACCCCCTCTGTCTCGGTGCGCAAGGGGGAGGACCACACCGTCCGCTGGAACGCCACCGGCAGCGGGATCCTGTCCCAGATCACCGTCAACGGCATCACGGTGTACGACGAGCACACCAGCGCCGACGCGCCGCCGGTGGAGCGGCTGTTTGCCGACATCCAGCAAAACCAGATCGTGGAGGTCATCTACCGCGAGCCGGATGCGGTCCCCCTGGACCAATTGCTGCTCAACACCCAGATCTTGGGCGGGCCCGGCAGCATCACCCCCTCCAAGGTGGTCAACCCCAGCGATTCGGCCACTGTCGAGTGGACGCCCGGCAGCGGCCACACCGTGCAAAAGGTGCTCTGCTACCGCGGCCCGATCGTGACCCAGCTGCCGGTGAGCGACAACCGGGTGACGCTGACGAACATCACCGAGGACTGCATGGTACAGGTGTTTTTACAGAGGGACGACGCCCCCGCGGCCGACGAGCTGTACCGCATTGAGACGGCGCTCACCGGGGGACCGGGAAGCATCACCCACAGCCAGCTGGACATCCAGCGGGGGGAGGAGCGGACCATCACCTGGTCGGCCAACCCGGGCTACCTGGTGACGGCAGTCGTCGTGGACGGGGAGACCCGGGACGACCTGTTGCGCGCCGGCAGCTTCACCTTTGCCGACATCGACCGCGACCACTACCTGTTCGTACAGGTGCAGGCGGAGGGGACCCCGACCGAAGACGAGGCGTTTTACCGGGTGGACACCGCCAGTGTGGGCGGGGGCAGCGTGAGCGCCTCGGCCCGGGTGGAACCCGGCGCCGACCACACTGTCACCTGGCGGGCCGCCGACGGGGAGTCGGTGCTGCGGGTCACGGTGGACGGCATCGAGCGGCCCGACCTGGTGGCCGCCGGTCAGGTCAGCTTCACCGACATCGCCCAAAACCACCGGGTGTCGGTGGTCTTTACCCAGGGCGCTGTCGAGCCGCCCGCCCCCGAGGACAGCCTATGGGTGCGCACCGACCTCTACGGCGGGCCGGGGACCATCACCAGCTCCAGCGCGGTGGAGAGCGGGGACAGCTACCCGGTCGCCTGGACGGCGGCCGCGGGCTACCGGGTCAAGACCGTGCTGGTGGACGGCCGGGCGATGGACGCCCTGCTGGACCAGGGCGGCTACACCTTCGCCGACATCGCCGAGGACCACCACATCGTGGTGATTTTGGAGGCGCAGCCCGCCGACGAGGAGAAGGACAGGACCCTCTTCACCATCTACACGGAGATCGTGGGGGAGGGGGAGATCACCCCCACGGCGACCCTCTCCCGCGGGGCGGACCACCAGGTGAACTGGTCGGCCGCCGCCGGTTGGGTCGTGGACCGGGTGTACGTGGATGGCGTTGAGCAGACCGACGCCGTGGCCCAGAGCGGGCAGATGGACTTCACCACCATTGCCGGGGACCACCGTGTCAAGGTGGTGCTGCGGTGGGATGGCGAGGCCGCCCCCGACCCGGCCGACAGCCTCTACCGGGTGGAGACGGCGATCACCGGCGGCATCGGCACCATCACCCCCACGACCCACTACGCCGCCGGGGCGGACGCCCAGGTGGAGTGGGTGGTGGACGCCCGCTACACCGTCGCCCGGGTGTATATGGACGGGCAGCTGCGCGGGGATTTAAGCGGCCGCGACAAGGTGGCCTTCCTCCAGTTGGAAGGAAATCACCGGGTGGAGGTCGTGCTGATCCCCCTGCGGCCCGCCGAGCGGGAGATCGTCAAGGCGGCGGCCAACCTGACCCACCCCGACGGCCCCAACACGGTGGGGGACAGGGTGCAGTACACCCTGACTGCCAGGAACAAGACCGCCCACTCCCAGTGGGACAACGTGGTCCTCTCCGACCGGCTGCCCGCCAGCCTGACCATCGATTTGGACAGCGTGGGGCTGGTGGGGCCGGACGGCACCCCCTGCTCCGACGCGGACCAGCGGGTCGCCTTTGACGAGGCCACCAACACGCTGACGGTGCAGGCCGGCACCCTCCTTGCCGAGCAGACCTTCACGGTGACCTTTGTGGCCACCGTCAACGAAAAGGCCGTCTCCCCCACAGGGGGGGTCAGCATCCGCAACATGGCCCTCGTCCAGGGCACCGACGCCGACGGCGAGCCGGTGGAGGACGTCTGGAGCGAGGGGGTGACGCCCGGCGACGAGGAGACGGTGCTGCCCCTGGCCCCCGCCCCCTACATCGAAAAGACTGCCCAGCGGCTGACCGGTGAGGGCGAGGTGCTCTATGTGGGCGACGCGGTCGGCTACCGGATCGCCGTCGGCAACCGGAAGGCGGGGTCCCTGTGGGCCGATGTCCGGGTGCGGGACCGGCTGCCCGCCGGGTTGACCCCCGACCTGGACACCCTCTGTGTGGTCGGGCCGGACGGCGTTCGGCGCGCCCCCGCCGACTACAGCTACGACGAAAAGGCGCACACCCTGACGGTGTGTCTGGGCGACCTCTACGGCGGGGAGGAGTATGTCGTCGAATTCGAGGCCACCCTCAACGAGAAGGCCCTCACCGAGGGCATCGGCAACACGGCCACGGCGGTGGGATATCCCCCCGACGACCGGCCGGAGGAGCCCCCCGCCGCAGGGGACCGGTGGCCGGAGGGCGGCGGCGCCATCGGCGTTGACACCCTCGACCCGGTCTACCCCGACGGCTACACCGAAAACAGCGAGGTGGCGCGGCGCGACAGCGGCGAGGACACCGCCAACACCGGCGACGAGCGGCGGTGGGGCGCACTGCTCCTCTGCCTGGGCGCGCTGGGAGGCGTGGTAACGCTGCAGTGGCGGCGGGAGCGGACGCGCGGGTAGGACCTGCGCGGATGAGGCGAAGTGCAAATGCCCAAAAGACAGCCGCCGTAATCTGGCCAACCTATCGCAGATGGGAAGCAGTTTGGGCGAAGGCTGTGTTCACCTCACCCCTTTAGAGGGGATAAAAAGCCGCTTTAAACGCCTTTTGTAAGGAAAAGTGGCCCGGCAGATATTTCTGCCGGGCCACTTTCTGTGTTTGCGTGCGGGGGGAGGGGGGCGGCCCCTGCCGGGAGGGAGGGCGCGCCCTTCCCTCACAGTTTGAGGATGCGCTTGCTGCCCGCGCAGGCGGTCATGAACATGCAAAGACACGGCGGACAAGGGGAGGGCTGGGCCCTGTCTGCCGCCGTGAGGTGGGGGACCGCCGCGATGGGCGCCAAGGAAGGGGATTGCCGTGTCGATGGCGCGGCAGATGTCGACCCCTGTCCCCGGCAACACAGAAAGGGCGGCGCGGCTCGCTGGACACAGTTGTGGGAAGCGCTGTCAAAAGAGGCGGCCATTTAAAAGGCAGGTGCGGGGCAAACCGGATTTCACAGGGCGAGGTCGACACTGGGGGAAGGTGGATTGCCGCTGAAAAATGTTAAAAAGGCCCGGAACGGGTGAAGACAAAAACAAAATGCACCCCGCGAAGGGAAGTGCGTTTTGGGCGCGATGACCGACTGCTGGGAGGTGTTGCTGAAGTAGGTACCCGGCGCTTAGCGCGAGTACAAACCAAAATAAAAGAAAAAGCCCCAAACGCGATTTTTGCGTTGGGACCCTCGACTGGATCTAAATTGCAAAAAGGATGTCCAGCTCTCAGTGCGAGCGCTTCGATTCAAGCAAAAGAAAAGAGCCCGAACGCGCATTGCGTCCAGACCCAATCTGGAGCTACTGGCCGGACTCGAACCGGCGGCCTGCGCATTACGAGTGCGCTGCTCTACCAACTGAGCCACAGTAGCATCGGTTTGCCGGCCGAAGTCGGCGCTATCTATTATCGCGTATTTTTTTGCTTTCGTCAAGGGGCAGGGGTTTAAAAATGGAGAGCAATCGTATATAATAAGCATGTCAGACCAACCATTTCCAGTTGAGCGGAGGGCCCCATGCGCAGACGATCCAAGCTCTTTTCGACCCCTCAAGTGCATATCGTCCCCAAGGGGGGGCGCGCCCGGCGCGCGCTGGTCCTCTCTTTGGGGGCGTTTCTCTGTGTCTGCCTGGCCGCCCTTTTCTGGCCCCGGGGGGAGGGGCAGAAAAACCCCAAACAGGGCGAGGCCAACGCCTACCGGCAGGACGGCGGCTCCAGCGCTTCCACCGCCGTGGGGGGAGAGGAGGGATTTGTCCCCCTGCTCCCCCTGCGGGACGCCCAGCGGGCGCGCTACTTTAAAGACGCCGTCTTTGTGGGCGACGGGCTCACCGCCCAGCTGGCCGGGGCGGGGGCCTTTGGGGGGAACGGCACCTTCCTCTCCTCCGAGCGGCTCAACCCCACCCTGCTGCAGTCGGGGCGCCTCTTTTCTGCCGGAGGGGCAGAGGAGGCCACCGCCCTGGCGGCCATCAAGGCGGCCGATCCGGGCAAGATCTACCTGCTGGTGGGGGCCAACGGGGTGTCCTGGCTCTCGGCCGAGGACATGGTCAAATCCCTGGGCGACTTTGTCGATCGGCTGCGCCAGCAACACCCCAAGGCGACCATCGTCCTCTCGACCCTGCCCTATTTTGACGCCGCCACCCAGGGGGATCACCCCAACTACCAAAACACCAAGGTGGAGGAGTACAACCGCCAACTGAGCGCCCTCTGCGCCGAAAAAGAGGTCTATCTGCTGGACAGCGCCCAGGTGCTTTCGGGGGCCCATGCCGTGGGGCTGCGGGACGGCTCCCTCACCCTGGCCGACGGGGCGGCCGACGCCTGGGCCGACTACATCTTTACCCACACAGCCGGGTGAGCCGGCTGCCCAAACACTTGTTTTGAGAGAGGGAAGACCATGACCTTTGAATGCTGGTCCATCATCATTATCGTCTGCGCCATCTGCGTGATCGAGGTGCGCACCGGCCGCAACAACTACGCCCTGCCGGTGATCCCCATCGTCATCGTCCCCGCCGCCCACCTGTTGGGGATGGCGTTCTCCACCCGTCTGGCGCGCCTGGTGGGGGCGCTGCGGCCGATGCAGTGGTATTTGATTTTGATGGTGGTGGCCCTGGCCCTGGCCTGCGGGCTGATCGCCCTGCTGTCTCAGGCCATCCTCTCCAAGCGCACCCGCAACGCCCACCTGATTTTGGGCATCGGCTTCTCGGTGATCCTGGCCCTGATTTTGATTTTGGACACCATCTCCCTCTAGCGCGCCAACCGCTTTGAAAATTTGCCCCCGACCCTCTCGTGGCCGGGGGTTTTTTGCGCGCAGGAGAGGGGGAAAGAGGATGCGCTCGGTTTTTCTCTCCGGCGGTTCGTCTTCCAGGGAGAAAGGAAGGCGGGCAGAGGGGAGTGCCCTTTTGAGGAGGGGTGTGCCTGTCCATCGGCATTTTCTCGACGGTGCCTCTCTTTGTCTGAGAGAGGGGAGGAGGGGGAGAAAAATTGTCTCGCCAACGCGTGGGAGGGTCTGCCTATCGATGGCCGCCTGTGCGACCTTTTGCCTTGGGAAAGGGGGAGCAGGCGGAGGCGAAAGCGCCCTCTATGACGCAGAGAGGGCTATCTGACGGTGTTCTTTCGTCCGCGTGCTCTTTTGTCTGGGAAGGGGAAGAGAGGGCGGGGGTGAACGGTCTCGCCAACGCGCAGGAGGGTCTGCCTATCGATGGCCGCCTGTGCGACCTTTTGCCTTGGGGAAGGGGGAGCAGGCGGAGGCGAAAGCGCCCTCTCTGGCGCAGAGAGGGGCTATCTGACGGTGTTCTCCCGACCGTGTGCTCTTTTGTCTGGGAAGAGGAAGAGAGGGCGGGGGTGAGCGATCTCGCCAACGCGTGGGAGGGTCTGCCCATCCGCGGCCGCCTGTGCGACCTTTTGCCTTGGAAAAGGGGGAGCAGGCGGAGGCGAAAGCGGCCTCTCTGGCGCAGAGAGGGCTATCTGACGGTGTTCTTTCGTCCGCGCGCTCTTTTGTCTGGGAAGGGGAAGAGAGGGCGGGGGTGAGCGGTCTCACCAACGCGCGGGAGGGCCTGCCCATCGATGGCCGACTGTATGCCTTTTTGCCTTGGGAAAGGGGGAGCAGGAGGAGGCGAAAGTATCCTCTCTGGTGCAGGGAGAACCTATCCGACGGTGTTCTCCCGGCTGCGCGATTGTTCTGGGGAGGGGAAAGGGGGAGAGGGGTGCACCTTTTGGCCCCAGGGGACGGCTTATTCGCCGATGCTTTTTTCGCGCTGTGGCCCTTTGGTGAGCAGAGGGGGAAGGCAGTCGGCGGGCTGTTTCCCACTGGTGGGCGGCAAGTGGCAGGAGCAGTTTTCCCCCTGTCTTGCCCCGCCTGCTCTTTTGGAAGCCATTCTGCCCGCGATCCAAAGGGTGGGTCGGTGGGGAGAGATCCCTTTGAGTAGGGGGCTGCCCTGCGCCTCTCGCTGTCCCCCCGCCCCGTCGTTTTGGGGTGGGGTATTTGCCGCTGCTGCTCCCTGCCCTCTCCGCCCGGAGCGCTGCGGGCGGGGGAAGGCGCCTGCTGTTTGCGGGGCGGTCTGCGGGCTTTTGCCCCCGGCGCTCGGCGGTGGTCCACGCCCTTTTGAGGGCGGTTTTGCGGCGATTTTCCAAGCGGATTCACCGGCAGACCCGGGAGGCAATTTCTTTCAGGGGGAGGGATTTGGAGGGAGGATGAAAAGGAAGGATAGGAGCGCCGCCTCCCGGCCGTATCCGCGGCGGTGGGGACAAAAAAACGGCCCGCGCCCGGTGGGGGGCGGAGCCGTCGGCGCGATTTGATTGGGGGCGGGCCTAGAGGGAGAAGTCCTCGGGCGAGAAGCGGGGCTTGGGCGGCCGGGGCCGCGGCTCCCTTTTGAGGGGGTCGTAGAGGAATTTTTTGCAGGAGTAGTAGGGGGAGACCACCCCTTTTTTGATGCAGAGGACCATCTGTTCCCCCGGCGCGGCCTTGCCGTGCTGGCAGTAGATGCAGTTGGGCTCGATCTTCTTTCCGAACAGTTTGGGCCGAAACACGGCGCTCCCCCCTCTCGTCTTTTTACCTATTGTAACAAGGAGGGGCCTATTTGTCCAGCAGCACCCGGCTCTTGCGGGAGAGGGTGAAGAGGGCCGCCAGGCAGAACAGCAGCAGTAAAACCGAGGTGAGGGGGGCGTTGACCGCCCCGTCCAGCCGGGGCGGGGTGGAGGAGAAAAAGACGTCTACTGCCGGGGAGGGGAGGAGCTCAAAGAAGAGAGAGAAGAGCCCCAGCACCAGCCCCCCACAGAGCAGCCGCGCCCCCAGTAGCTTGCCGATGGAGGCGAGGTCGCCCAGGCAAAACTGCATCTGGCAGACCGCCGAGAGGCCGCAAAACCCCAAGAAGAAGGCCGCCAGGTAGGGCCCCAGCCGCCCCGGCAGGGCGGCGGCGGTGAGGCAGCCGCTGGTGATTTCGAGGAGCCCGGAAAGGAGGGCCTTCCCCCCGTCGGGCAGGGGGAGGCAGCCGCCCAGCAGTTGCAGCAGGGCCGAGAAGAGGATGACGTAGCCGCAGATGGAGAGCAGCGACTGCACCGAGCTGCTCACCGCCTGTACAAAGACCGCCGAAAAGGGCTCGAACTGGCGGGGCTGATGGGCGGGGGCGCGCCCCTTCTTCCCCCTTTTGGGCCCCCGGCGGGAGAGGAGGGCCCCGGTGAGGACGGCCCCCAGCACCGAGCAGAGGTAGAGGACCGCCCCCAACTGCATGCTGTGAAACATCCCGCCCCCGACCCCGGTGATGACGAAGGCCGGGGCCGGGGCCACGCAGAAGAGGGCCAGCCGCCGGGCCTCCTCCCGGTCCAGTTCCCCCCGGTCCACCGCCCCCCGCAGCAGCTTGGGCCCCACCGGAAAGCCGCCGATCATGGCCATGGAGAAGATGGCCCCGCCCTGCCGCCCGCTGCGAAAGAGGAAGCGGCTGACGGGGGAGAAGAGGGCCTCCAGCGCCAGGGAGAGGCGGGAGCCCATGATGAGGTGGGAGACCACCAGAAAGGGGAAGAGGGCGGGGATGATGACCTGATAGCAGGAGGTGAGCCCCCGCAGGATGCCGTCCTTGGCGTAACTGCCCCGAAAGAGGATGCCCCACAGCAGGAGGATGCAGAGGCTGCCCTGCCAGAGGTCCCTCGCCCCCGCTTTGATCCGCTCCATTCGATCCGCTCCTTTTTCTTTTTTCTGCCCCTTGCCGCCCCAGCGGGCGGGGAGGGGCCTTTTTTGCGGGGCGAAGGGGGGGATGCCGCCCTCCTTTCGCCCCTGCGGCCGCCCCCGCCTGCCCCTCTTTGCGGGGGGAGGCGGGGGGCAATAATAAAAGCCGCAGCCTGTCAATATATATGAGGGGGAGGGGATCGACATGAACAGACGCAGACCCGCGGGCAAAAAGGCCGAGAAAAAGCCCTTTCGCCTGCTTGTGGATACACAGAAGCTGGCCCAGAGCGCCCACCTGACCGACAGCCGCATCGAGATACTGGGCAACACCGAGGCGGTGGTGGAGGGCTGCAAAGGGGTGCTGGAATACGACGAGAACGTCATCGTCCTCAACCTGGGGAAGATGTCGGTGAAGTTTGAGGGGGAGGACCTGAGCCTCAAGTGCATGAACGACTCCGACGCGGTGGTGGAGGGGGTGTTTGTCAGCATCGAGTACCTGCGGTGAGAAGAGAGGGGAGAGAGAAGGTTGTATCTGGTTCGATTTATCCGCTGGCTGCTGGGGACGGTCCGCTTCACCCTGCGGGGGATCTTCAGCGAGCGGTTCATCAATTTGGTCTACAAAAACGGCCTGCGCCTCTGGGGCACCCAGAAGCGGGAGGACGGCTTTGACTGCTACACCGTGGCGGGGGACTACAAGCGGATGCACCGGCTGGCCCGGGCCACCGGGGTGCGCATCCGGGTGCAGGAGAAGCGGGGCGCCCCCTTCTGGCTGCACCGCTACCGCAAGCGGGTGGGGGTGGCGCTGGGCATCCTCCTCTTCTGCCTCTTTCTGGGGTGGATGTCCCGGCTGTGCTGGACCATCGAGGTGGTGGGCAACGAGGCGGTGAGCAGCGAGCAGATCGTGCAGGCGGTGGCCGAGTCGGGGATCAAGCGGGGGGCCAACATCAAAAAGATCGACCTCAAGTCGGCCGAGGAGCGCACCATGGTGCTGCTGCCCGGCCTCTCGAGCATCTCCATCAGCAATATGGGCACCACCGTGGTGGTGGAGGTCAAGGAGGTCAGGGAGAAGCTGCCGGTGGTGGACCCCTCGCAGCCCTGCAACCTGGTGGCCGCCAAGAAGGGCCGCATCACCCGGGTGCTGGCGCTGGAGGGGAACGCCGCCGTCAAGGTGGGGGAGTACGTCACCGAGGGGCAGCTGCTGGTCACCGGGGTCTACGAGGACCGCTGGGGCAAGGCCCTCTTCAAGCACAGCCAGGGCCAGGTCTTTGCCGAGACCGAGGAGGAGGTCACCTTTGAGATCCCCCTCACCGAGCTGGTCAAGACCCCGGTGGGAAAGGTCAAAAACCGCCATGTGCTGGAGATCTTGGGCTTCAAGGTGCCCCTGTTTTTCCCCGGCAAGTTGGAGGGGGACTACCTCTCGGAGGTGGAGCGGCAGGAGCTCTCCCTCTTCGGGCTGACCCTGCCCATCACCTGGCACACCCAGCGCATCACTCCGGTGGAGGTGGGCAGCCGGGAACTGGGCGAGGAGGAGGCCCTCGGGCAGGCCCAGGCCCGCGCCCAGGAGTACGCCGACAGCCACTACCAGGGCAAGGAGGTGCAGATCCGCCAGACCGGCGGCGAGATGGGGGACGGCGCCTTTCGCGCCACCTTCACCCTCACTTGCGAGCAGGACATCGCCCAGGAACAGGCGGTGCAGCGGTAGCGGGGGACGAAATTTGGAATTTTTTCTGAAAATTTCAGAAAAAACCTGTTATATCCCCCAATTGTGTGATATAATGTGCTAGGAATATGTGAACAATTATTAGAATTTCAAACAAAACGTTCAGTTTTTATGCCATATTTTCTAAAATCCGCCCCTGAGAGGGCTATTTGGCGGCAAAGGAGCCCAATCTCCCTTGTGTCGGGCGCCTCTCTTTTGGGCCCGGGGCGGCGGCGCGCCCATTCCCCTCGCCGCAGACAGCGTTGAAAAAAAGGAAGTTTTGAATGGAAGACATCGTACTGGAAAACCTCGACCCGGTCCAGCTGGCGGCCCTCTTCGGCAACCTGGACGAGAACGCCCGCCGCATCGAGGGGCGCTTTTTGGTCAAACTCACCGCCCGGGACGGGGCCCTGCACATCACCGGGGAGAGAGAGCAGGCCCACCTGGCCCAAAAGGCGGTGGAAAACCTGCTGCTCATCCTGAAAAGCGGCACCCCGCTGGACGAACAGAACGTGGGCTACACCCTGGAGATGGTGGGCGGCGGCCTGGACGAGGCGCCCCCCCAGGCCCAGCCGGGGGTGGTCTGCCTGACGGCCAAGGGCAAGCCGGTGAAGGCCAAGACCTTCGGCCAGAAGAAATACGTCGAGGCCATCTCCAAAAACAGCATCGTCTTCGGCATCGGCCCGGCGGGCACCGGCAAGACCTACCTGGCGGTGGCCATGGCCGTAAAGGCCTTCAAGGCCGGGGACGTGAGCAAGATCATCCTCACCCGCCCGGCGGTGGAGGCGGGGGAGAAGCTGGGATTCCTCCCCGGCGATCTGCAGACCAAGGTCGACCCCTACCTGCGGCCCCTCTACGACGCCCTCTTTGAGATGCTGGGCGCCGAGAGCTTTTACAAGTACCAGGAGCGGGGGAGCATCGAGGTGGCGCCCCTGGCCTATATGCGGGGGCGCACCCTCAACGACTCCTTCATCATCCTCGACGAGGCGCAGAACACCACCCCCGAGCAGATGAAGATGTTCCTCACCCGGCTGGGGGCGGGCTCCAAGGCGGTGGTCACCGGCGACGTCACCCAGATCGACCTGCCGGAGAAGAAAAAGAGCGGCCTGGTGGTCTCGGCCGACATCGTCAAGGGCATCAAGGGGATCGAGCAGATCTACTTCACCGAGAAGGACGTGGTCCGCCACCGCCTGGTGATGGAGATCATCCGCGCCTACGAGGCGTATTACCGCCGCACCCCCGAGGGAAAAGAGGAGTAGTCCCTCCCGGCCGGGCCCTCCCCGGCGAGAGGTTCTGTGACAGGACGACAAAATAAGCGAAGGAGAATGAACATGGCTCTCGTAAAGGTATCCATCACCAACCGCCAGAAGAAGGTCAAACTGCCCTCCGGGCTGCGGCTGCTGGTCCGCCGGGCCTGCAACGCCGTTTTGACCGCCGAGAAATTTGCGGGTCCCGCCGAGGTGAGCGTCACCTTTGTGGACAACGAGCAGATCCAGGAGCTCAACGCCGAGTACCGGGGCAAGGACATCTCCACCGACGTCCTCTCCTTTCCCCTGGGGGAAAACGGCAAGTTCGACAAGAACCGGGAGACCGGCGCCTACGTGCTGGGCGACGTGGTGATCTCGGCCGAGAAGGCGGTGCTGCAAGCCGAGATCTACGGCCACTCCCTGCAGCGGGAGATCGCCTTCCTCACCGTCCACTCGATGCTGCACATCCTGGGCTACGACCACGTGGCCGGGGGGATGGAGCAGGTGCGGATGCGGGAGAAGGAAGAGGCCATCATGCTGCAGCTGGGCCTGCCCCGGGACGCCAGCTACGTCAGCGAGGAGTGATCTTGCGCCCCCACCGCCCGGCGGCCCTGGGCCGCAGCTTCGCCTGCGCCGGCCGCGGGCTCTGGCGGGCCCTGCGGGCCGAGCGCAACCTGCGCATCCATCTGGCGGCCACCGCGCTGGTCTTCTCCCTGGCCCCCTTCTACCCCTTTGACCGGGGGGACTGGGCCCTCCTCTTTCTGGCCTGCGGGCTGGTCTGGGGGGCCGAGCTCCTCAACACCGCCGTCGAGCGGCTCTGCGACCGGGTCTGCCCGGACAGGGACCGCGCCATCGGCTGGGTCAAGGACGCGGCGGCGGGCGGGGTGCTGGCCTGCGCGGTTTTTGCCGCGGGCGCGGGGGTCTGCCTCTTTGCCGACCCGGCGGGGCTTCGCGCCCTCGGGGCGGCGATCAGGACCCCGCTGGGGGCCGGGGCGGCCCTGGCCCTCCTCGCCGCGCTGGGGCTCTTTGTCCTCTGCGGCGGGAAAAGAAAAGACGATAAAACCCATTTTTAAGGAGAAAATATGACGGAACAACCAATCAGCAAATCGGTCTTTGTCAGCCTGGTGGGCAGGCCCAACGTGGGCAAGTCCTCCCTTCTCAACGCCGTGGTGGGGGAGAAGGTGGCCATCGTCTCGGACAAGCCCCAGACCACCCGCACCCGCATCACCGGGGTGCTCACCCGGGGGGCGACCCAGCTGGTCTTCATCGACACCCCGGGGCTGCACAAGGGCAAGACCAAGCTCAGCGAGCAGATGAACCGGGCGGTGACCCAGTCCATCGGTGACGTGGACGTGCAGGTGCTGGTGGTGGAGCCCGAGGGCCCCATCGGCGCCGCCGAGGAGAGCTTGCTGGCCAGCATCCGCCAGTCGGGGGCGCCGGCGATCCTCTGCGTCAACAAGGTGGACACGGTGTCAAACAAGGAGTCCCTGCTGCTGCGCACCGCCCAGTTCACCGAGAAATACCCCTTTGCCGAGGTGTTTTACACCTCCGCCCTCCAAAACGACGGGGTGGAAGAGCTGGTGCGCGCCCTGGAGGGATACGCCTCCGAGAGCCCCCACTTCTTCCCCGACGACGCCTTTACCGATCAGCCCGAGCGGGTGATCGTGGCCGAGATCGTGCGGGAGAAGATCCTGCGCAACACCGCCCAGGAGATCCCCCACGGCACCGCGGTGGTGGTGGAGAAGTTTGCCGAGCGGGAGGGCAAAAAGGATCTGGTGGACATCGACTGCACCCTCTACTGCGAGCGGCCCAACCACAAGGGGATGCTCATCGGCAAGGGCGGCTCGATGCTCAAAAAGATCCTCACCCAGTCCCGCCAGGACATCGAGGCCTTTTTGGGCTGCCAGGTCAACTTGCAGTGCTGGGTCAAGGTGAAAGAGGACTGGCGAAACAAGGACCGGCTGATCCAAAACTTCGGCCTCAAGGTCGAATAAAAGCCCTTTTGGGCGCAGAGCAGCGGCCGGGGGCCGCCAAAAATCACCCCCGGCGGCCGCCGGTTTTCCGCCAAAACGGCGAACCTGTTTTTGACAGGACTAATCTTCCCCCCAGGGGCCGATGCTAGTTTTGCAGAGGTCAAAAAAAGGGGGGGTCGCCGTGTATACCGACGAGAGCCAGCAGCTCTGGGCCCAGTTTGAGATGACCGGCAGCGTGGGGGACTACCTGCGCTACCGGCAGGCCAAGGAGCGCACCGGGGAGGTCGAAGATGGCCTATACACAGATGTGCGGGATCGTGATCCGCGAAGTGCAGGTCGGTGAGGCGGACAAGATCGTCCACCTGCTCACCGACCGGGCGGGCATCGTCTCGGCCTCGGCCAAGGGGGCCATGCGGGTCAAGAGCAAGCTCGTCAGCGCCACCGGACTGCTGACCTATTCCAGCTTTTCCCTCTACGAGGGAAAAGCGATGTACATAATCGAGGACGCCAAGGTCCTCAACCAGTTTTGGAACCTGCGAAAGGACGTGGTGGACCTCTCCACCGCCGTCTACTTTTTGGAGCTCATCCGCCGCCTGAGCCCCGACGAGCCCGACCTCTCGGGCCACCTGCGGCTGCTTTTGAACACCCTGCACTTTTTGGACGCCAAAAAGCGCGACCGGCTGCTGCTCAAGGCCCTGTTTGAGCTGCGGCTGCTGGCCATGAGCGGCTACATGCCCGATTTGGTGGGCTGCTGCCGCTGCGGCGGGTACGAGTGCGCCGGGGGGATGCTCTTCTCCCCCCAAAACGGCAACCTCCTCTGCCGCGACTGCGCCCAGCCCGGCGACGGGGGGCGGTATGTCCCCCTCTCCCCGGGGCTGCTGGCGGCCATGCGCCACATCATCTACAGCGATTTTTCGGCCCTCTTCAACTTTCGCGTCGAGCCCGAGACCGGGGCGGCCCTGGCCCGGCTGGCCGAGCAGTACCTGCTCTGCCAGACCGAGGGGGGCTTTCAGGCGCTGGACTTTTTGAAGTCCCTGTGAGGGGGCCGCCTGCGAGGACCACCCACCGGCGGCAGGGCAGAGCGCTGCCCGCCGCCGCGCCACAGTGAGGATACGACCATTGAACGCGGAAAAACACTACAAGACGCTGGAGTTCGACAAGATTTTGCTCCAGCTGCAAAAAAAGACCTTTTGCGAGAAAAACGAGACCCTCTCCTTTGAGGATCTGCTCTGCCCCTCGGCCGACGAGGCCAGGGAGGCGCTGGCGCGCACCGACGAGATGTACACCCTGCTGCTGCGCTACGGCGACCCCGGGGTGGGGCGGGTGAGCGACCTCTCCCGCCCCCTGACCCGGGCGGACAAGGGCGGGGTGCTCTCCATCAAGGAGCTTTTGGGGGTGCGCAAGCTGCTGGGCGCCTGCCGCACCGTGCAGGACTGGTACCAGAACAGCCACCAGGTGGGCAGCGGGCTGCTGGACCCCTACTTTGCCTACCTGACCTTTCACGACGGCATCTACCGCCGCCTGGGGGACGCCATCTTGAACGAGGAGGAGCTGGCCGACTCGGCCAGCTCGGAGCTGCACTCCATCCGCCGGGGGATCCTGCGGGCCCAGAACCGGGCGCGGGAGAAGCTGGAGGACATCCTCCGCTCCTCCTCCCAGCAGAAATACCTCCAGGAGGCCCTGGTCACCATGCGGGACGGGCGGTTTGTGCTGCCGGTCAAGAGCGAATTTCGCACCCAGGTGCCCGGGCTGGTGCACGACGCCTCCCAGAGCGGGGCCACCCTCTTTGTGGAGCCGATGGCGGTGGTGGACCTGAACAACGAGGTGCGGATGCTGCGGGGCAAGGAGCAGGAGGAGATCGAGCACATCCTCCAGGAGCTCACCGAGCTGGTGGTCTCCTGCAAGGCCGACCTGCTGGCCGACTACGACCTGCTGGCCGCCATCGACCTGCTGCTGGCCAAGGCCAAGCTGGCCAAGGCCCTGGACTGCACCGCCCCCGAGATGGGGGACGAGCAGCAGATCGACCTGCGGGGGGCCCGCCACCCCCTGATCGCCGCCGGGGACGTGGTGCCCATCGACATCTCCCTGGGGCGGGACTTCGACACCCTGGTCATCACCGGGCCCAACACCGGCGGCAAGACCGTCTGTCTCAAGACCCTGGGGCTCTTTGCCCTCATGGCCAAGAGCGGGCTGCTCATCCCCGCCAAGAAGGGGAGCCGGGTGGACTACTTCGCCCACGTCTACGCCGACATCGGCGACGAGCAGTCCATCGAGCAGAGCCTGTCCACCTTCTCCTCCCACATGGTCAACATCATCGGGCTGCTCAAGGAGGCGGGCCGGGGCTCCCTGGTGCTGCTGGACGAGCTGGGGGCGGGGACCGACCCCACCGAGGGGGCGGCCCTGGCCATCGCCGTGCTGGAACACCTGCGCGCGGCCCGCTGCCGCACCGCCGCCTCCACCCACTACGCGGAGCTGAAGATGTACGCCCTGAAGGAGCCGCGGGTGGAGAACGCCAGCTGCGAGTTCGACGTGGAGAGCCTGCGCCCCACCTACCGCCTCATCGTGGGGGTGCCGGGGCGCTCCAACGCCTTTGCCATCGCCGGCAAGCTGGGGATGAGCAGGATGGTGCTGGACGCGGCGCGGGGCTACATTCAAAAGGACGACATCAAGTTCGAGGACGTCATCGAGAGCCTGGAGCAGAAGCGCAGCGAGCTCACCCGCCAGTTGGAGCGGGCCGAGCAGTACGCCGCCAAGCAGAAGCGCCAGCAGGAGTACGCCGAGAAGGAGCTCTACCGCCAGCTCAAAGCGGCCAAGCAGGAGGCGGAGGAGGCCCACATCGCCGCCCAGCGGGTCATTGAGCAGACCAAGCGGGAGGCGGAGGCGGTCATCGCCGAAATCAAGGAGCGAAACCGCAAGAAGGACGCCGCCCTCACCCCCGGCGCGGTGCGCAACCGGGTGGACAAACTCTACGACGTGGCCGGCAGCCAGCCCCAGGTGGACGACCACTACACCCTGCCCCGCCCCCTGAAGGTGGGGGACGTGGTCACCCTGCGGGAGATGAACACCCCCGCCGAGGTGGTGGAGATCAAGGGCGAGGACGTGACCATCCAGACCGGGGCCATCAAGACCCGGGTGAAGATGAAGGACGTTCGCCTCTCGGGCAAGAAGATGCCCAAGAGCGGCGAGCGCAGCGCCCGCCGGGTGGCGGGCAGCAGCCAGAAGACCCGCCGCGCGGCCCTGGAGATCGACCTGCGGGGCCAGAGCGTGGACGAGGCGGTGATGGAGCTGGACGGCTTCATCGACCGGGCCGTCCTCTCGGGGATGGAGCAGATCTCCATCATCCACGGCAAGGGGACCGGGGCCCTGCGCGCCGGCATCCACAGCTACCTCAAACGGCACAAGAACGTGGCCGGGTTTCGGCTGGGCACCTTTGGCGAGGGGGAGGCGGGGGTCACCATTGCCACCCTCAAATAAAGGGCTCAAAAAAGGGAGGAATCGCCGGTGAAGATGGACACCTATCTGCAAAAGACCCTCAAGAAAATCGACCTGCCCGAGGGGGACAAGGCCCTCATCGAGGCGGACCTGCGCCGCGAGATCGAGGAGAAGCGGGCCGCCGGGATGCGGGACTGGCGCATCCGCCGGAAGATGGGGCAGCCGGTCTGCCTGGCGGCCTACTGCTACACCCTCTACGGCGACCCGGTGCAAAAGGAGATCCGCCGCCTGCAGCGCTGGACGGTGAGCCTGCGGCTGGCCACCGCCGTCTTCACCCTGTTGGCGGCCGCCTGCTACCTGCTGCGCTTCTTTGCCAGCCGGGGGACGGTGCAGGTGGCCTTCAGCGACACCGTCCTGCAGGAGGCCACCCTGCGGATGGCCCCCCTGATGCAGGTGATGGAGGGGCTGGCCCTGGGGTTTTTCTTCTCGGCGGCCATCTTCGCCCTCCTCTCCCTGCTGGCCGACCACTGCCAGCAGAAGCTGGGCGGCCAGGCGAGCCCTTCGGCGGTGCTGGAGTGGCTCCACCGCCTGGCCGGCCGGCGCAAAGAGGGGGAGAGCCGGCAGTAGGCCGAGGGGAGCTGTGTGGAGCGAAAGACCAAGAGGGTCCGGCGCGGGGTGCGCCGGGCCCTCTTTTTTATCTTGTCGGCGGGAGCCGCCGGGGGAGATGTCCCAAAAGAGGCGTCTGCTGCGGCATTGAGCAGAGCGGACTGTCAGCGGCAGAGGGGCGACCCGAAGGGGGTGTCACAAGAACGCTTCCTTTTACAGGCTACAGGGCAGGCAGTGCAAGTGCAGGGGAAGCGAAATTTCGGCGGGTCTTTGCGTGCCTGCCCGCTCCGGGCCCTTACGCGGCCGGAGCGGTCGAGCGGATGTGTGAGCGGTCGCAGCTGCCCCGTTGGCGCCCTGTCCCCCGGCTCTGCCGGAGGCGGGGTGAGAGGAAGAGCGCGAAAGGCGCAAGAGAGGGCGGCCCGGTTGGCCGGTTGGCCGGCGGCGGGCGCGGGGCAATCGATGCCCTCGGGGGCAAAGCCCGCATGGCTTCCTTTCAGGGGTGGCGCACACCGGCGGTTTGGCCGATGGCTTTGATTGGGTCGGGGGGAGAAGAAGCTCCTTGGGCGCTGCCGGGGGCGACGCCGAGGGGACTGCATTTGGGAGTGCGGGCGCGGGCAGACTTTTTCCACCTGCAGGCTGGCGGAGAGGGAGGGGTGGTGCCCTGTCGGCCGCTGGGGTGGACAGATGGAGAAAGCGGCGGCCGGCCCGGGTGGGCTGACCGCCGCTTTTGGCGCTCTGGAGAGGGAAAGTCAGTTGGGTTTGACCATGCAGCGGTAGGGGAGGAACTGAAAGCCCTGCCGCCCGTAGAGGCGGATGGCCCCCTCGTTCTCGGCGGTCACATCCAGCCGGAAGGCCGCCGCCTCGCGGTACTCGGTGAAGAGCCAGTCAAAAAAGGCCCGGCCGAGCCCCCTGCCCTGAAAGGCCGGGTCGACGTAGAGCTCCTCCAGCAGCACCAACAGGCCGCCATACTCGCAGGTGTGGGAGAGGGAGAGCAGGGCGTAGCCCACGGGGGCGCCCCCCTCCTCCAGCAGCAGGCCCCGCACATAGGGGCTTTTTTCCATCGCCAGCGCGAAGGTCTTCTCCCGGTGGACGTCGGGGATGTCGTGATCGGTGGCGTCGGTGTGGTAGAAGGCCCGCGAGAGGGTGAGAAATGTGTCTCGATCTGCATGGGCGAAGTCTCGTATATTCATTTTTTGCCCTCCTTTTCGGCATTCGACCGCCATTATACCACAGGTTTTACAATATTCCAAATCGAACATTGCGGTTGGGTTCAAAAAAAGGTATAATACAAATATCTCTGCGCCGGGCCCTCGGGTCCGGGCGCGGCAACGATCTGAAAAGAGGGGGATTTTTCTGTGGAAGTCAGTGTCACCACACTGATCACCTTCGTTCTCTACCTGCTGTTGATGGTGGGGATCGGGGTGTTCTTTTTCAACAAATCAAACAACCTGTCCGACTACTTTTTGGGCGGGCGGGGCCTGGGCAGCTGGGTCACCGCCATCAGCGCCCAGGCCTCGGACATGAGCGGGTGGCTGCTCATGGGGCTGCCCGCGGCGGCCTACATCTCGGGGCTCTCGGCCTCCTGGATCGCCATCGGCCTGGGGCTGGGCACCTACCTCAACTGGAAGGTGGTGGCCGGGCGGCTGCGCAGCTTTACCGAGCTGTCGGGCGACGCCATCACCATCCCCGAGTACCTGGAAAACCGCTTTATGAGCAAGTCCAAGGTGCTGCGGCTGTGCTGTGCGGTCATCATCTTCGTCTTCTTCCTGGTCTACACCGCGTCGGCCTTTAACGCCGGAGCCAAACTCTTCATGTACGTGCTGGGGATGGACAGCTATGTGGCCGCCCTCACCATCGGCGCGCTCATCATCATCGCCTACACCTTCTTGGGGGGCTTTTTGGCCGTCTGCTGGACCGACCTGATCCAGGGCATCCTCATGTTCTGCGCCATTGTGCTGGTGCCGGTGCTGGCGGTGCTGAACGTGCCCGACTTCTCCCTCTCCACCCTGACATCCATCGCCGGGGGGAGTTTCACCAGCTTCTTCAACAGCCCCCAGGGGGCCCTCTCCTTCACGGCCATCATCTCCAGCCTGGCCTGGGGGCTGGGCTACTTTGGGATGCCCCACATCCTCACCCGCTTCATGGCCATCAAGAGCCGCTCCCTCATCAAGCGCTCCCGCCTCATCGCCATGATCTGGGTGGTCATCTCCCTGACGGCGGCGGTGGTCATCGGCATGGTGGGGTATGTCTACCTGACCCAGGAGGGGATCGTCTACGCCGACAGCGCGGCGGCCGAGGTCATCTTCATGCAGATGGTGGGCCGGCTGGCCCCGGGGCTGCTGGCGGGGGTGCTGCTCTCGGCCATCCTCGCGGCGGTGATGAGCACCGCCGACAGCCAGCTGCTGGTCACCGCCTCGGCGGTCTCCAACGACTTTTACAAGCCCCTGCTGCGCCCCCAGGCCAGCGACAAGGAGCTGATGTGGGTCAGCCGGGGGGCGGTCATCGCCGTGTCGGTGCTGGCCTACCTGCTGGCGCTGGACCCCACCAGCTCGGTGATGGGGCTGGTCTCCTACGCCTGGGCCGGGTTTGGCGCGGCCTTTGGGCCGGTGATCCTGCTCTCCCTCTTCTGGAAGCGGATGACCCTCAAGGGCGCCATCGCCGGGATGGTCTCGGGCGGCGCCGTGGTGCTGCTGTGGGAGAACCTGCCGGTCTGCAAGGCCACCGGCCTCTACTCGCTGATCCCCGGGTTCTTCCTGGCCCTGGCGCTGGTGGTGGTCGTCTCCCTCTGCGACAAGGCGCCGGGCAGAGAGGTGACCGACCTCTTCGAGCGGGCCTCCAAGGCGCGGTAGACAAGCGGAATCAAAATGAAAGAGAGCCAGTCCCTGCGGGGGCTGGCTTTTTTTGTTGGGTTGTGGGAGGAGGGGGCGTCGGCCGGGAAGGGAAGGGACGGGTCTCTGCCCCCCTGTGGTGGGGGAGGGGAAGGAAAAACAGGCAGGGGTCCGGCCGAGTGGTTTGGGTGGAGCTGGGGTGCGGG
This sequence comes from Acetanaerobacterium sp. MSJ-12, assembly GCF_018917875.1. Taxonomy (NCBI): domain Bacteria; kingdom Bacillati; phylum Bacillota; class Clostridia; order Eubacteriales; family Oscillospiraceae; genus Acetanaerobacterium; species Acetanaerobacterium sp. MSJ-12. The sequence continues at coordinate 156,009 of NZ_JAHLPK010000005.1, forward strand.
GAAGGGGGTACCCGGTGGTCGGGCGGCCGAGTCTTTGCCGGTTGGCCGCGGATGGGCTGTGGGGGACCGGCGCTGGGTGGAGAGAGGTCCCTCTGCTGCCGGTTGGGCGGGGGCTTGGCAGTGTGTCCCGGCGGGTGAGCGGCTTTGCGCAGGAGGAGCTGTTCTGCGGCCAGGTGGTCGCTTGCAGTTGATTTGCCACAGGCGCGGGGAATTGGTGCTGGTGGGGAAAGGAGCCACCGCTGCCGGGTTGGGCGGGCACTTGGTCACAGAACACGGACAGGGATGTGGTTTGGCGTAGGGGAAGCTGTTTTGCCGCCGGGAGCCCCTTTTGGCCGGTTTGTCACGGACAGTGCAGAAAATCGGTGTTGGTTGGAAGAGGAGCCCAGTCGCTGCCAATGGGGGGATATTTGTCCACAGGGCCCGAGTGGGCAGGAGGTCTTTCGGGGAAGAGTCTTCCCGGTGGTCGGGCGGCCCTTTTTGTCCGTTTGCCGCAGAGAAGTGCGGGGAACAGATGGCGGTTGGGACACCCCTTTTTCTCTGCCGGTCGGGTTGTGGGGAAAAAGGATGTTTTTCTGATGCGGGAGCTGGGTCTTGAAAGGGGACTTGCCCGCCGTGCCAGAGCTTTCACGGGGGCGCGAGGGGCGCAGGCGGGGATGTGTTGGCCGGGCGCGGGGAGTATGCTGCCCGGGTGCGCGCCGGGCGGCAAGAGACGCCCCCGGACAGGCGGCAAGCAGTCGGCTGTCCGGGGGCGTTCGCTGTGCAGATAGGGACTTGGCGGCGGGCCCTACCTGCCGGACACCGTGTCGTAGGGCCAGCGGTCGATCCCGCCGAAGTGGCAGACCCGGCGGTAGCCCAGGCCGGCCAGCAGGGCGCTGGCCCGCAGGCTGCGCACCCCGATCTGGCAGTAGACCAAAAGCAGGGCGTCCTTGTTGGGCAGCAGGGTGGGGGCCTGCTCCACCAGTTTTTCCAGGGGCAGGTTGAGGGCCCCGGGGATGTGCCGGGAGCGGTACTCCTGCGGGCCCCGCACGTCGAGGATCACCGCCTCGGGGTGGGCCTGCATCAGGGCCCGGGCCGCCTGGGGGGTGATGTCCTGAAACAGCTCTTGTTGCGGCATGTATACGCCTCCTCTCTCCTATGGCTGCCCCCATTCTATGCGGCGGCGAGGAAAAGGGGACGAAAGGGGGGCTAGGGCAGCCAGCAATCTCGCAGGGCGGCCACCGCCGGGGCGATCTCCTCCCGGGGGATGGCGGAGATGGAGAAGAGCACCTGGGGGCGTTCCCCCGGGGTCAAGGGGGGCACCGGGCGCAGTTTGACCCCGGCGGCCAGGGCCCGCTGGCAGAGGGAGGCGGCGCTCTCCCCCAGCTCCAGCCGGGCGGTGAGCTGGAGGGCGCTGGCAAAGCTGCCGGGGCGGCAGAGGGGGCCGAAGGAGGCGGCGAGGCACTGGCGCAGCAGCCGGCTCTTCTCGGCGTAGAGGCGGCGCATCCGCCCGATCTGGCGGGCCAGGTGGCCGTCGGCGATCAGCCCCGCCAGGGCCAACTGCTCCAGGGTGGAGCAACTGGGGTTGTAGCGGCCCTTGAGGGGGAGGTAGCGCGCCAGCAGGGGCTGGGGCAGGGCCATGTAGCTGATGCGGATGGAGGGGAGCAGCAGCCGGGAAAAGGAGCCCAGGTAGACCACCCGGTCGTTCTCGGCCAGCCCCTGCAGGGCGGGCACCGGCTGTTTGGCGTAGCGGAACTCGCCGTTGTAGTCGTCCTCCAACAGGTAGGTGCCGGTTTGCTGGCACCAGGCCAGGAGGCGGAGCTTCTCCCCGGCGGCGAGGGGGCGGCCCCGGTAGGGGGAGGAGGGGTTCAGGTAGATGGCGGGGTAGGGGCTCTCCCGGCGGGCGAGGAGCTTTTCCAGGGAGAAGGGCTCGGCGGGGAAGCCGTGGTCGAAAAAGACCTGTTCGGCCTGCAAAAAGCCCGGGTGCTCCACCCCGATGGGCCGCCCGTCCCGCCCCAGCAGGGTGCAAAAAATCTGCAGCAGGCTCTGCACCCCGGCCCCCACCACCAGGCTCTCGGGGGTGCAGACGGCCCCGCGGGAGCGGCGGGTGTACTCGCAGAGGGCCCGGCGGAGGGCGGGTTCCCCCTGGCTGTCGCCGTAGCTGGTCATGGCGGCCTGGGTCTCCAGCGCCCGGCCCAGGTAGCGCTTCCAGAGGCGGCGGTCAAAGAGGGAGGCGTCTACCGCGCTGGCGGCAAAGTCGTAGCGCACGGGGGAGGCGGGGACGGCGGCGGGCCCGGCGGACCCGGACGGGTGGAGGGGGGGCACCGCCCCCAGGGGGGAGACGGTGTAGCCGCTGCCCGGGCGGCTGGCGATATAGCCCTCGGCCAGGAGCTGGGCGTAGGCGCTCTCCACCGTGGTCTTGCTGACCTCCAAGCTGGCGCTGAGGGCGCGGATCGAGGGGAGCTGCGCCCCGGCGGGGAGCTGCCCGGCCGCCACCGCCCGCCGCACCGCCCCGGTGAGCTGGGAGTAGAGGGGCTCCGGCTTGGCGCGGTCCACTGCGAAAACAAAACTCTCCATTGCAAACTGTCCTTACTAAAAATAATAAAACTGTATATTTTCAAGGGAACAGTATGATTGTACAATGACCCCATACCAAATGCAACCCCCGCCTTGGGGGCGACGAGAGGAGAGCGTGAGATGACAGAGCGCGAACAGATGAACCGGAACCTGGCCCAGATGCTCAAGGGCGGGGTGATCATGGACGTGACCAACCCCCGGGAGGCGGAGATCGCCCAGGAGGCGGGCGCGGTGGCGGTGATGGCCCTGGAGCGGGTGCCTTCGGACATCCGCCGGGAGGGGGGCGTGGCCCGGATGAGCGACCCCAAGATGATCGCCGAGATCCAGGCGGCCGTCTCCATCCCGGTGATGGCCAAGGCCCGTATCGGCCACATTGTGGAGGCCCGGGTGCTGGAGGCCATGAAGATCGACTTCATCGACGAGAGCGAGGTGCTCACCCCGGCGGACGACCGCTTCCACCTGGACAAGCGGGCCTTTGCGGTGCCCTTTGTCTGCGGCGCCCGCAACCTGGGGGAGGCCCTGCGCCGCATCGGCGAGGGGGCGGCCATGATCCGCACCAAGGGGGAGGCGGGCACCGGCAACATCGTCGAGGCGGTGCGCCACCAGCGCTGCATGAGCGAGGAGATCGCCCGGCTGTGCTCCCTGCCGAAAGAGGAGCGGATGAGCTTTGCCAAGGAGATCGGCGCGCCCTACGAGCTGGTCTGCCAGGTGGCCGAAGAGGGGCGGCTGCCGGTGGTCAACTTTGCCGCCGGCGGGGTGGCCACCCCGGCCGACGCGGCCCTGATGATGGTGCTGGGCAGCGAAGGGGTGTTCGTGGGCTCGGGCATCTTCCGCTCGGAGAACCCGGAGCGGCGGGCCAAGGCCATCGTCACCGCCACCACCTACTATAACGACCCCAAGATCATCGCCGAGGTGTCCCGCGATCTGGGGGAGGCCATCCGCGGCGTGGAGATCTCCCAGATCCCCGAGAGCCAGCGGATGGAGAACCGGGGCTGGTAGGATGGCGGGGGGAGAGAGGACCGTCGGGGTGCTGGCCCTGCAGGGCTCCTTTGCCGAGCACCTGGCCTGTCTGGGGCGGCTGGAGGGGGTGCGGCCCCTGCCGGTGAAGACCCCGGCCGACCTGGCGCGGGCCGAGGCGCTGATCCTGCCCGGCGGGGAGAGCACCGCCCAGAGCCGGCTGCTGCGGCGCGCCGGCCTCTGGGAGCCGCTGAAGGGCCGGCTGGCGGAGGGGATGCCCGCCTGGGGCACCTGCGCCGGGGCCATCCTCCTGGCCGGCGAGGTGGTGGGGGAGGACCCCCACCTGGGGGCGATGGACATCGCCGTGCGGCGAAACGCCTTTGGCAGCCAGTTGGACAGCTTTACCGCCCGCCAGGCGATCGCCGAGGTGGGGCCCGGGGAGCGGGCGCTGGTCTTCATCCGCGCCCCCTGGATCGAGCGGGTGGGGCCGCGGGCCCAGGTGCTCTGCCGGGTGCGGGGGCAGATCGCGGCGGCCCGCCAGGGGCGGCTGCTGGCCACCGCCTTTCACCCGGAACTCACCGGAGACCTGCAATTTTACCGCTACTTCCTCTCGCTGTGAAGGGGAAACGGGAAGGGGGACGCGCTGCCTGCGGGCGGCGCGCCCCCCTTTTTTGCCCGGTTTGGGGGGAGGGGGCAGTCCGGCGGGGAGGGCGTCTGCGCGGGAAGGGGGGCGGGCAATTTTTGCGGGGGTTGGCTCGGGGGCTGGACGAGGGGCAGTTGCGGCGGGCGGGGGCCTTCTTCCAACGCCCTGGGCGGAGGGGGTGTTTTTGGGGGGGGAGAGGCCACCGAATGGGGTGGCGGGTGCGGGTCTGCGGGGGAAAGGACGACCCTTTTGGGAAAAAGGGGGCCTTTTGCCCGGCCGCAGAGGGGGTGGCTCCTCTGCGCGGCGGGGGACGGCTTGCCGGGAAAAGGGCTTCTATCCCGGCCCCCGCCGGGACGGACTGCGCCTTGTCACTGCCGGCGGATGATGGTACAATAAAACCAGTTTGAGCGCCGCCGGAGGGCGGCCGATTTTGCGGCAAAGGAGCAGATGGATGGACGGCGAGGAGATGCGGTGGGAGGACTGCCCACTGGAAGAACTGATCGGCCAGGAGATGGTCCACTCCCTGGCAAAGCGGTTACAGGTAGAGGAGGGGCCCCTCTTCGAGCGGCTCTGCGCAGCCTACGAGGGCGCCCGGGCGGGCGGCACCCTGCGGCGGGAGGGGGAGGGCCTCGGCTTTTCCCTGGACGGCGGAGTGGAGATCTTGCTGGTGAAAAACAGCAACCCGGCCCGGGACCGGCCCTGTTACCTGAAATACCGCATCGGCGGGGAGCTGCGGCCCGAGGCGGCCGCCCTCTCGGAGGAGGTGCGGGGGGAGATCTACCGGCTGCTGACGGGGCTGCACCCCTTTGGGGAGCCCATCGCCCTGGCCCAGGCCAGTAGCGACCTGATCGCCGCCGGGTACACTAAGGCCAGCTTGGGGGTGTACAAGATGAAGACCGCCTTTGAGCAGCTGGAGGAGTTTGCCCAGCTGCTGACCCGGGAGGAGTTCAGCCCGCCGGTGGTGGAGGTGGTGCTGCGCCCCTGCCCCCGGTACGAGGCGGCGCCGGGCGCGCCGGCGGCCCCTGCCAGGCCGAAGGAGCCGGCGGCCGCCCCCGGGGAGACACCCCCGGGCGGCGGGGGGGAGCGCCCCCTCCCCGAGGGGATGGAGGGGAACATCTTCCTCACCAAGGCGGCGGCGCAGAACGCCAACTACCTGCTCACCGGCCTGCGGGGCGGCTATTTGAGCCACCAGCAGACCGCCCAGCTGATGGAGGGGTACCGGGCGGCCTACCGGGGCGACCGGATCGAGCGCCGGGGGGACGCCTGGTTTTTCGACACCACCCTCACCGGCACCACCGGCGAAGGGGTGGTCGCCTCCTTCAAAGAGGCCAGCCCAGGCGGCAGCTACGGCTGGTATGTCAACTGGGTGGGCTACGACCGGGACAACAGCCGCCCCGGGGACGAGCTGGGCAAGTTCGCCTACCTGGGGAACATGACCGAGTTCCTGCGCACCCTGGCCCAGATGGCCCTGCCCGAGCGCTGGAGCTTTTCGCGGGACAACGCCGACGACTACTCCATTTTGGTGCGCTACATCAAGTACACCTTTTACCGCCTCAAGCAGGAGGGGAAGGTCTGCATCCTCGAGCGGGAGGGGCGGCGGGAGTTCGCGGCCTTCAACACCGGGCTGGTGGACCACACCTACGAGGAGATCTACGCCTGTTTCCTCCCCAACGCCCAGCCGGAAAAGACCCCCTGGGCCTTTGACTGCTTCTGCACCGCCGGCTCGCGGGGGGCGGGCAAGCGGCTGGTGGACAGCTTCAACCCCCTGCCCCAGGCGGCCAGCTACTTCCGCCGCAAGGAGGACCTGCTCTACGACCTGGAGCGGGAGCTGATCCTCGACCGCCACCACATCATTGTGGACAACGTCAACCGCCTCCCCCTGGACTTTTTGGAGGAGGTGCTCTACGACAGCGGGGAGATGCGCCCGGTGCTCTGCGGGCTGCGGGAGGGCCGCCCCGGGGAGCAAAAGGCCCTCTACGACCAGTTGCGGGCCTTTTTGGACAGCGGCGACAAGCACTTTCGCCGCATCTGCAGCCGGGTGGACGAGGCGGTGGAACTGGCCAAGAAGCGGGTGCGGTGGAACTTCAAGACTGCCCTGCCCTGCTTCTTCCCCACCCGCAATGTGATGAGTTTGATGCTCCCCCTGGCCCTGCTGCGCGACGACCGGGTGGACGTGGCGCTGGTGGTGGAGCTGACCCAGTCGGGCAACTACCAGGGGCAGACCATCCTCCCCCTGCGGGAGGCCTATATCGACGCCCGGCTCCTCTGCCGGCCCGACAGCGACTGGCTGGACACCAGCGCCGCCGCGGCCGCGGGGGAGGAGGACTAGGCCGGCAGAGAGGGCGGCGCGAGCAGATGGACCGCCGGGGTGGCTGACCGTGGGGGAAGGCGAAGAGAGGGCCTTGGGAAAGAGGTGCTCCCGCTTTCCTGCGGGGGATTTTGCGGGGAAGAGGGGACTTTTTGGGGCGCTGTTCCGACTCTCTGCAGGGGGGAGCGCCGCCTATCTGGGCGGGGCTGCGCAGGGGCGCGCTCGCGGCGGCCGTGTGGGAGCGGCGGGCAAAGCGGCTGCTAGCCCCCCTTTGGCGGCGACGGCGAAAGAGGGGGCGGGATAGCCCTCTTTTTTGCTGCCCAGCGGGGAAATTTGACATTGCCCAGCGGTTGACGGGGGCGGCGGCGGGACGGTATACTGGTACAATATTGCCCGCCCCCGTGGCGGGCGGAAGAGAGGGAGGACGGACGCGTGAAGCAGAAACTGATCTACCTGCTGACGGTGCTCTGCTCGGTGCTGCTGCTCTGGGGCGGCAACAAGATCGCCACCGAGGACCTGGCGCTGCAGGGCGATGGGGCCGCCGCCGAGACGGTGAAGGTGCGGGTGGTGGAGATCACCGCCCGGGTGCCCAGCCAGGTGGTCATCGACGGGATCACCCAGACCACTCAGGACAGCACCTACTTCAAAGGGGAGGTGCTCGCCGGGGCGCGCAAGGGGCAGGTGCTCTTTGCCAAGCAGCAGCTCGACCCCCTCATGGGCGGGCAGCCCGACCAGGTGCAGGCGGGGGACAAGGTGCTGCTGACCCACAACCCCGACGAGCAGGCCGACACCGACTGGATCTGGGCCGAGCGGGTGCGCAGCGACGCCCTGATTTGGCTGGGGGTGGTGTTCTGCCTGGTGCTCTTTGCCTTTGGGCGGGCCAAGGGGGTCAACACCATCCTCTCCCTGGGCTTTACCATCGCCGCCATCTTCGCGGTCTTTGTGCCCGCCATCCTCTCGGGCCAAAACGTCTACCTCTGGGCCATTTTGGTCTGCGCCTTCATCGTGGTGATGACCCTGCTCATCGTCAACGGGCCGGGCCGTAAGAGCCTGGCCGCCGGGCTGGGCTGCGCGGCGGGGGTGCTGATCACCGGGCTGCTGACCTTTGGGATGGACAAGATCATCCGCCTGACGGGGATGGTGGACGAGAACTCGATGTTTTTGATGTACCTCAACGGGGAGAAGCCGCTGGATCTGAAGGCCATCATCTTTGGAGCCATCATCATCGGCGCGGTGGGGGCCATCATGGACGTGGCGGTGGACATCGCCGCCTCCCTCTACGAAATCAAGCGGAAGCTGCCCCAATCGAGTTTTCACAGCCTGGTGCGCTCGGGCTACACCATCGGGCGGGACATCCTGGGCACCATGGCCAACACCCTGGTGCTGGCCTACATCGGCAGCTCCCTGTCGGTGGTGCTCCTCCTCTTTGCCTACAACGACTCCCTGCTCTACATCCTCAACCGGGAGATGATCGTGGTGGAGATCCTGCAGGCGCTGGTGGGCAGCTTCGGCATCCTTCTGACCATCCCCGCCACCTCCCTGATCTGCGGGCTGCTCTACGGCCACCGGGGAGGCGAGGGGGAAGACGACGCCAAAAAAGCCGAGGAGGCGCCCCGGAAGCCCAGTTGGGAGGACCTGCCCAATCTATAAAGGGAATAGACTTTACATGCTTCGGCGCGCCCCGGCGGACAGGCTGCTGCGGCGCGGGCGGGGCCAAACGGGAGAAGCGGCCAAGGGGCGGCGGCTCTGGTGCAGAGGGCACCGGGACCGCCGCCCCTCCTTCTTTTTCAGGGGGCTGGCCGGCAAGGGGGGTAAGCGCGGGGAAAAGCGCCCCTGTGGGGAAGGGGGTGGACGCGGGGAGCGGATGGCGGCGCTGCCTTTCTGGATACGGCCCGCTTAGGGGGGAGACGGTCGGGATGGGAGTGGGTGGCGGTGCTGCCCCTCTGGACACGGCCCACTTGGGCGGGGAAAGACGGCCGGGATGGGAGGGGATAGCGGTGCTGCCCCTCTGGACACGGCCCACTTGGGCGGGGGAAGACGGCCGGGTCGGGAGCAGATGGCGGCGCTGCCCTTCCGGACACGGCCCGCCTGGGCGGGGAGACGGCCGGGATGGGAGAGGATGGCGGTGCTGCCCCTCCGGACACGGCCTGCCTGGGCGAGGAGACGGCCGGGATGGGAGGGGATAGCGGTGCTGCCCCTCTGGACACGGCCCACTTGGGCGGGGGAAGACGGCCGGGTCGGGAGCAGATGGCGGCGCTGCCCTTCCGGACACGGCCCGCCTGGGCGGGGAGACGGCCGGGATGGGAGAGGATGGCGGTGCGGCCCCTCCGGACACGGCCCGCCTGGGCGGGGGAGACGGCCGGGTCGGGAGCGGATGGCAGTGCTGCCCCTCCGGACACGGCCCGCCTGGGCGGGGAAGACGGCCGGGATGGGGGCAGGCAGGGCCTTTTAGAGGAAGGAGAGGGGGACTTTTTCCCTGGGGACGGCTGCGGAGTGGACAGGGATCGCTGTAAAGGCAAGCGGCTTTATATAGACCGAGGAGGAGCCGTCCGGCAATATGCACCTGAACGGGGGAAAAAACTGATACAAGTGTAGAAAATAAGCCTGGGCACTGGTTGCTTTTTGTGTTTTTTGGTATACTGATAGCAGGCAAAGCGCCAATACATAAAAGGTAGTGATTCTATGAAAAAACCAGTGATCGGCATCACTGCGGGCACCACTGTACACGACGACCCGGTGTTTTTTGGCTGCAGCAGCGACTATGTGCACGATGAGTACGTCGCCGCTGTCCATCGGGCGGGGGGTGTGCCGATCCTGCTGCCCATCACCGGCGACCGGGCGGTGGTACAGGCCCAGCTGGAGCTCTGCGACGGGGTGGTGCTCACCGGCGGAAACGACTTGAGCCCCCTGCTCTACGGGCAGGAGCCCCACCAAAATCTCACCGCCGTCTCCGACCGGCGCGACCGCTTTGACATGTATGTCTGCAAGCTGGCGCTGCAGGCGGAACTGCCCATCCTGGGCATCTGCCGGGGCTGCCAGATCCTCAACGTGATCTGCGGCGGCACCCTCCACCAGGACCTGCCCAGCCTCTCCACCTCCTTTGTGCAGCATATGCAGCCCAGCCACCCCACCCAGGCCAGCCACACGGTGAGCGTGGACAGCCAGTCGGTGCTGGCCCCCATTTTGGGGGAGACGGCGCTGGTCAACTCGCTGCACCACCAGGCCATCGACCGGGTGGCTGAGGGCTTTCTCACCGCCGCCACCGCCAAGGACGGGGTGGTGGAGGCCATCGAGCGCCAGGGCGGCTCCTTTGCCCTGGGGGTGCAGTTCCACCCGGAGATGCTCTCCGCCACCCGGGCGGACATGCTGGCGATCTTCCAGCTGCTGATGGAAGTCTGCGGCGGCGGGGAACAGGACTAGGCGGGGCAAAATTTTTCGCCCCTTTTTTGGCGTTTCCCCTTTATTGCGGGGGAAGTTGTGCTATAATAGCCGAGGACGGCTGTCCCCCCGGGGGCGGCCGATGTTCCCTTTTGCCCCTTTGCAGGGGCGCGAGAGGGGGCAAGACGGGGGACCGGGAGAGGCCCGGCCCAAAAAAAGGTTCGGCGGGCGCGGCCCTTATGGGGCGGGCCGCCGAAGCGGTGTAAAGGGAGTTTAGCATGGAAAAGTTCTATCCGATCGAGATCGCCGGGTGCAAGCGGCAGCTGCCCATCTGCAAGGTGGACGACCACCTGTCCATTGCGGCCTTCGTCATGTTTTCCGACGTGGAGATCACCATCGCCTGCGCCAGAGAGCTGCTGAAGGTCGTGCCGGAATTCGACTACATCGTCACCGCCGAGGCGAAGGGCATCCCCCTGGCGTACGAGATGTCCCGCCAGAGCGGCAAGAATTACTACCCGGCCCGCAAGATGACCAAGCTCTACATGACCGACCCCATCCACGTGAGCGTCAAGTCCATCACCACCGCCAAGGTGCAGGACCTCTACCTGGACAAGGCCGACGCCGACGTGCTCAAGGGCAAGCGCATCCTGATCGTGGACGACGTCATCAGCGGCGGCGACTCCCTGCGCGCCATGGAAGTGCTGGTCAACGAGGCCGGCGGCAACATCGTCGGCAAGGCCACCGTGCTGGCCGAGGGCGATGCCGCCAACCGCGACGACATCATCTTTTTGGACAAACTTCCCGTTTTTGAAAAATAGGACAGACTGCGGCGGGCTGCGGCCCGCCCACTGACGAGGTGGGGCAGTTGGTGAAGCGGCCTCTGGGGACGATCGGCTTTGGCTGGTTTTTGTCTCTGGAGGCCGCTTATTTTTTGCCCCTCTCCCCGCTGGCCAAGGGGGTGCTGGCGGCGGGGTCGGCGGCGGCCGGGCTGCTGCTTTTGCTGCTGGCGCGGCGGCGGGCGCTGCCGTCGGCCCTCCTCTGTCTGGCGGCGGCCGCGGCGGTGGCGGCCAACGCCTGGGTCTGCGCCGCCCGGGTGGAGCCGGTCCGGCGGCTGGCCGGGCAGTTGGGGGAGACGGTGCTGGAGGTGACCGAGGCCCCCCGGCAGACCGGTGGGGTGACCCGCTTTGTGGCCCGGGTGGGGTCCACCACCGCCGAGGGGGCGCCCGATTTCCCCTTTTTGGCGGAGGTGCTCGTCTGGGGGACGGTGGATCTGCAGGTGGGGGACCAGGCGGTCTGCACCGCTCGGTTTGGGCTCCCCGACCGCCCGGCCGGGGGCTGGGACAGCTTGACGCCCCGGGGCATCTACCTCTCGGCCGAGCTGTTGAGCGAGGAGCACCTCCTCTTTTTGGGGCACCGGGACAGCCCGGCCGCCGCCCTGGAGCGCTGGCGGCAGCGGCTGGCCGCTTCGGTCCGGCGGCAGTTGCCCTCCCAGGCGGGGGAGCTGGTGGCGGCCATGAGCTGGGGGGAGCGCGCCGCCCTTTCGGAGGGGGTGCGGGGGGATTTTCAGACGGCGGGGGTGGCCCACCTGCTGGCCCTCTCGGGGCTGCACCTGGGGCTCTGCGCGGCCATGGGCGCGGGGCTGGTGCGGCTGCTGGGGGGCTCCAAGCGGGGGGCGGTGCTGGCGGGGGCGGTTTTGGCCCTCCTCTACGGGGCGCTGGTGGGGTTTTCCCCCTCCATCTGCCGGGCGGTGGTGCTCTGCTGCTACGGGGCGGGGGCCTTTCTCTGCCGCCGGACGGTGGACGGCCCCACCGCCATGGGGGTATGCGCCCTGGTGCTGACCCTGGGGGACCCCTTGGCGGTGGCCGACCTGCGGCTGCTGCTCTCCTTTGGCTCCACCTGTGCGCTGGTGCTGGCCCTGCCCCAGGTGCGCCGGGCGGTGGGGGAGCGGGGGCCGCTGGTGACCAGCCTTTGCCAGACCGGGGTGGTGCTGGGCTGCACCGGGCCGCTGTTGGCCCTCTCCTTTGGCGAGCTGTCCCTGCTGGCCTTTGCCGGCAACCTGCTCTGCCTGCCCCTGGCGGGGCCCACGGTGCTGGGGGGCGCCCTCTGCGGCCTGCTGGGGCTGTTGCCCAGCCCCTGGGGGCAGGCGCTGGGCTACCCCTTTGCCGTTCTGGCTGGGCTCTGCGCCCGGGCCATGGCGGCGGCGGCCTACCTGCTGGCTCGGTGGGACTGGCTGGTGCTCCCCCTGCAGGGGCCGGGCGTCTGGTACGGGCTGGGGGCGGCCTGCCTGTGGGGGGCCATCTGCCTGCAGCTGCCCGAGCGGGTCCATCGGCTGCGCTGGCTGGCGGCGGGGGTGGCGTTCTGCGTTTTGGGGGGCTGGCTGCTGGCGGGGTGAGGGGGAGAGCGGCGGACTTTGCCTTGGGCGCGGGGGCGCGGGGCTGCGACGCGCTGGTTTGGCCGGCTGGGGAGAGGGCGCCCTGCCCTGTTTTCTTCGCGCAGGGTGTGAGGTCGCGACGGCGGATCGGCGGGCGGGCCGGGGGAGGAGATCCCCTCGCCCCGCTTTTTTGCTGGATCGGGGGCGAAGTCTCCTCCTCTCTGCCCACCGGCGATTTCATCGCTGTGCGGGAACGGAGGCGCTGGTGGATTCGGCGCGGTGTTTGGGGACGGGCTGCCTTTGAGGACGGTCGACTGTGGTCCCAAGCGGGAGGGGGGACCGTCCGGCTCGCCGGTGCGCCGGAGGGGGAGCTGCTGCAGGGGGCGCGGGGGTGCAGCGCGCCTGCCGCCGCCTGCCAGTCTTCTTTTTCCCTCAAAAGAGGATCTCTCTTGGCCTCCCGCAACAAGCCTGCCGCCCGCACGACCGCTCCACACCGACACAGGGGGGCTGCGCTCCCCCTTCACAAGTGCCTAGCCAACCGCGCTTCCCCCACCCCCCCAGGCGGTTGAGCTGCCCATCCGCCTTGATTTTATCTCTACCGCAGAAAGCAGTGCAAAAAAGGCGTCTTCCCCGCGCTGCAGCGCGTGCTGGAGGGGCGGCCGGCCAAGGGGGAAAGCAGGCTGTCTTTGAAGGGGGAGGGGCAACGCCGCCCAACGGGGGCAGTGCGGCTGGGGCGGCCGGCCTCGCGAGTGCTTGGAACTGCTTTGCGGGTGTGCGGCCCGCAGGGGAGGGCTGGAACCTTTGGAAAGGGCGCGGCGGTCATCGGATGCGGGGAGAGGGGAGGGACGCCGAGCTGTCGGTTTGCCCGGGAAATGGGGAAAGCGACGATTTGCCGGACGCCGGTGGAGCGGGCAGAGGGGAGAGGTTTCCCATGTCGGCGCGGGCCGGTCTCCAAGTGTCCGCCAGGTGGACGGCGCGCTCGGTCAAGGGGGAGGGGGGCCGTCCGCGGCGGGAGCGCTTTGGTTTGAAGGGGCTGTCAGAGGGGCCACACGGCTCGGCAAGGAGTGCCAACGCGCCCTTCTTCGGCTGTTTAGACGGCTTGGCGGGGCTGTGAGGGGGAGAAAGGCGTGGGAATTTTTTACATACTCTTTTCAAATCTCTCCCCGGCCGCTACAATAGGGGAAAGGGAGAGTGGGCGGCGGTAGGGCGCCGCACGGCGAGGGGAGGAAACGATATGACACAGTTTTGCGGCCGGGTCGACACCGAGCTCATCAGCGGCCCCCAGGTCTTTGACCGGGCCATTGGGGCGGTGCGCGGGCACCTGGACAAGCTGATGGTGCTCTACGACGGGCGGGTGATCGGCGGGCGGCTGCACGATCTGCTCTACGAGACGCTCTGGGCCCACGGCTTTCACTGGACCGAGATGGACCTGGCCGAGGGAGAGGGGCCGCCGTTTGCGCGGGACGCGCTGGGGCCGTCGTCCCTGGCGGGCGGGGAGGACCCGTCCGGCGGCAGTCGGGTGGTGGCCCGGGGGATCGACATCTACCAGAGATACCGGCTCGACGGCATCCTCGCCGTGGGCGGGGCCCGCACCCTGCTGTGCGCCCAGGCCATTGCCGCGGCGGGCCGCTTTGGCCGGCGGGAGGCGGGCGGGGGCCCGACCATCCCCCTCTTTGCCATCTTTACACTGGCCTCCTCCGGCAGGGAGGGGGCGCTGCCGGGGTTCGCCCCGGTGGGCTCGCCCGAGCTGCTGCCCCGGCTCATCGCCCTGGACCCCGTTTTTGCCTACACCGGCGACCGGGGCCAGGTGGCGGAGGAGATCGCCGGTCTCTTCTGCCGGGGGCTGGAGCTCTCCTTTGCCCCGGGGGAGGGGGCCTATCTGCAGCGGCAGCTGGCCGAGGGCATCCTCAGGACCTGCATCCACTGTGCGGGCGGCGCCCTGCGGGGGGAGGAGCGGGACTGCAGCGACCTGCTCCGGGCCCTGGGGCTGGCTGTCAGCGAGCTGCCCGGCTGGGGCCGCAAGCTCCCCTGGGGGGTGCACGGCATGGGGCGGCAGCTCTGCGAGCGCTTTGACATCCCTTGCGGGGCGGCGCTGTCGGTTTTGGCCCCGGCCTGGATGGGCTACGTGCTGCGGGCGACCACCCTGGAGAAGTTTGCCGAGTACGGCGTTCACGTCTGGCGGTTGAGCGGAGAGCTGCCCAAAGAAGAGCTGGCCCGCCGGGCCATCGACGAGACCCAGCGCTTTTTCACCCAGGTGCTGGGGCTGCCCGAGCGGCTGGGGGAGCTGGGCGTCGCTGGAGATCAGCTGGGGGAGCTGGCCGAGCGGGCCGCCACCCCGGCGCTGCAGGAGGGGGTCGTCCCCCTGGACGCAGCCGACGTGCTGGAGATCTACCGGGCCTGCCTGTGAGGCGCGCAGGGGGCGGGGCGAAGGGAGGAAACTCCCTTGCCCCGCCCCCTTTTTGTTTTTCGGTGGCCGGATCGGACAGCGCTTGGCGGAGGCGGAGAGCGGGGGAAAGGGGAAATCGTGACCCGCTGCCGCTGCGCCGGGGCGGCGGGGGGATGCGATGGCGAGGAATGGGCTGGCGAGGGGGCTGTCTGGCGGGGGCGGAGAGGGAAATCCCTCGGCCTCATGTCTTTTTTGCTTTTGCGGCCGGTTGGGGCGTCTGGAGGAGGGGACCCCTTCTGCCGCTGCGCCGGGCGGAGGGAGGGCGCGGCGGCGGGCCGCTCTCTTTGCAGGCGGTGCTCTGGCGGGGGTTGTCTCGTTCCGTGCCGGCGGGGGTTGTCTGGGCTTGTGCAGGCCCTTCTTTCGGCCGCTCCTTCGCCGCTGCACGGAGGTGGGGTGGAGGGGAGCGGCTTATTTTGGCGGCTGGGTTCTCCGCCGGGTTTCCCGGGGATTTTTGTGCTCCTTTCGAGGGGGCGTTTCACTCGGCGGGGGGAGAGGGGTGCGGACGCCCTTTTGGCTGGCGGTATGATGGGGGAGCTTGGCCCTCTCTCTGGCGGGATGCGCTGCCCTTTTGCCCGGCGGGAGAGCGTTTGGGCGGAGGGGAGGGGTTGCTGGGCGGGCTCTTGGCCGGCTGTGCGCGGGGGGCCAGGCGCTGTGCCGACAGGGGAAAGGGGCCTGTCGGGGATGGAGGGGGAGAGCGCCGCTCCGGCACGGCCGCGGCGGGGAGCTCGGCGGCGGGGGGACGGTGTCGGCGGCGGCTGGGGGGAGGGCGCTTTGCCCCAACTGTCCGCCGGCAGGGCGGGCGGCGGATTGCCTATGGAAAAAGGGGCGGCGGTTTGCTATAATGACTAGAGATGCGGGCGGCCGCGGGGCGGCCCGGCGAGAGGGGAGAGGCGAGCTTGAAGTACACGGCCACCAATTTTGCCAAGGCGGTAAAGGGCGGGCCCCTGGGGGGGCTCATCTACTTTTTCGGCGACCAGCGCTACCTGATGGAGCGCTTCACCGCACAGCTGCTGGAGGCGCTGGGCGCGGGGGAGGAACAGGTCGTCCGCCTGGACGGGGACGAGCTGGACTTCGACGCCCTGGGCGACGAGGTGGTGACCGTCTCCTTCACCCCGCCCAAAGTGCTGGTGATCAGCGGGCTCTCCCCCGAGGGGATGAGCGAGGCCCAGATCAAGCGGCTGGGGGAGATGGCCGACTACCTCTCCCTGGAGACGGTGCTCATCGCCCAGGAGAAGTTTGTCAAGGAGAGCTACAAGGTCAAGCGTGCCAAGGCCCAGAAGCTGCGCAAGCTGGCCGACGCCAAGGGGGCGCTGGTGGACGTCAACAAGCCGGACGCGGCCTCCTGCGCCAAGCTGGCGTCGGCCCTCGCCCGGGAGGAGGGCATCGCGATCGCCGAGCGGGACGTGGCCTACCTGGTGGAGCACTGCGGCGGCGATCTGCTGAAGGTGCAAAACGAGCTGAAGAAGCTGGGCAGCTACCGGCTGGGGGAGACGGTGCGGCGGGAGGATATCGACCGCTTCACCGCCCCCACGGTGGAGCGCACCTCCTTTGAGATGGCGCGGGCTTTGATCCGGGGCGATGTGCGCCGGGCGCTCCACCTGCTGGGGGACCTGCTGGACGCCCGGGAGGAGCCCATCACCATTGTGGCGGCCCTGGCCATCAACTTCTGCGATATGTACAAGGTCAAGTGCGGCCAGGCCGACCGGCTGGCCACCCCGCAGATCGAAAAGACCTTTGGCTACCGGCCGGGGGACTTTCGGGTCAAGCAGGCGGTGCAGAACAGCCGCAGCCTGAAGTACGGGCAGGTGGTGAAGATATTGGAGGAGCTGCTGGAGGCCGACCTGGCCCTCAAGTCCTCCGGCGCCGACGCCACCGTGATCTTGCAGCGGCTGCTGGTGCAGATCAGCCTGCTGCTGCGGGCGCGCTAGAGGGGGGAGCGGGATGGTTCGCTGTGAGCGGGTGATCGTGGTGGAGGGCCGCTACGACAAGATCAAGCTGTCCAACCTGGTGGAGGGGACCATCGTCCCCTGCGGGGGGTTCTCCCTCTTTCACAACGAGGGGAAGAAGCGGGAGATCCGCACCCTGGCGCGACAGAAGGGGGCGGTGATCCTCACCGACAGCGACGTGGCGGGGTTTCAGATCCGCAGCTACCTGAAAAACTACCTGGCCGACTGCGACGTGGTGGACGCCTACATCCCCGACATCTACGGCAAGGAGCGGCGGAAGGCCCGCCCCTCCAAAGAGGGGAAGCTGGGGGTCGAGGGGGTGCCGGGGGAGGTGCTGCTGCGGGCGCTGCAGACCGCCGGCGCCCTGGCGGACGGGGCGCCCCGCCCCCGGGAGATCACCCGGCTGGACCTCTACAACTGGGGGCTGGTGGGGGGCGCTGACAGCGCGGCGCGGCGGGGGGCGCTGCTTGCGCGGCTGGACCTGCCGGAAAACCTCTCCCCCAAGGGGCTTTTGGGGGCGGTCAACGACCTCTGCACCCGGGAGGAGTTGGCGGCCCTGGTGGAGGAGCTGGGGCGGCCTTGACAAACGCGGCCCCGGCGGATATACTGAAAAAGCTGCCAGAGAGGCATGCCGCTGTGGTGGAACCGGCAGACACAAGGGACTTAAAATCCCTCGGGGGAGACTCCGTACGAGTTCAAGTCTCGTCAGCGGCACCAATTAAAACCGCTCAACAAAGCCATTTGTTGAGCGGTCGTTTCTTTTCATAACCCACTCTATAACCCACTTTTGATAAATAGGAAAGCCTCCCGAGTTTGGGAGGCTTTTGTTATTTGTATGGAATATACCTGCGGAGAGACTGGTCTACAAGCTGGGCTGTCCTCTGGTCCTCGCCTTCAAGCTGATGACCATAAACGCCTGTTGTGTCAATATCGGCGCCATGTCCCAGAATCCCTTTTAGCATCTCTAAGGGCACGTCATTTTGGGTCAACGACGTGAAGGTGTGCCGCAACTCGTGGAGGCTCTGGGTGATGCCATGCTGTCTTCTATAGATGCACCATTGGTCATATAGCTTCGTAGGATTTAGACGCTGCCCATCCTCGTCTGGAAAGAGCCAGGGAGAGACGATACCCCGCTCTTTCAGCATTCGCAATTGATCGTCGATGATTTCTTGGGCAATGCCCCATAAAAGGAAGTCCCTGGTTGAGTTTTTGGTCTTGCCTTCGGTCTCTTCGCCGAACCGGTTGATGGAGTGGGAGGTGGAGAGCCGGCCTTTCTTTAGGTCGCGCTTGCGGTTGAGGGCACACAGCTCTCCCCGTCGCAGCCCAGTGGCCGCTAAAAGGCGGTAGGCGTAGATGAAAAAGCAGGGGAGTACTTCGCCTCGCTTGATGTATGTATCCTCTGAAAAGAGCGTTTTAAGCTGCTCTGGTTGAAGGCTGGTTTTCTTTCCTTCAGGGGCGTTTTTGGGGATTTCCAGGTCATCTGGCCATTCAAAGGGGACGCGACGCTTCTTGACATAGCGACAGAAGGTCATAATTGAACCGCGGATGTTTTTGAGGGTCTTTTTGCTCCGGCCGGCTTTATATGCTGCATTGATGCAGTCCTGCCAATCCTGCGGCGTGGTTCGCGCCATTTGTTTGTGTTCCAGTGGCGGAAGAATCCAATTGCGGCCCCTCGACTCGTGGTCAACATAGGCTGTATGGCTGACAGTGGTTTTGACCTCGTTGAGAAAATCGGCCCACAGCTTCCCGACCCGAATATTTTCATCTTTTGAGTTTGTCGCCAACCACTTGTCTGCTTTCTTTTCCGCTTCGATTTTCCCCCTTTTGGAAGGGGTGAAGCTATAAAAGGCCCTGCGTACTCCGTCCTTCTGAACTTTGATTTGCCATCGTTGTGACTTTTCAATCCAAATGGCTTCATTTTTTCTCATGGTTGCTCCCTCCTGCCAAATTGTGTTATAATGACAGGGCAGATGGCTCCCAAACTATCTGCTCTATCCGTTACCCGTCCAGCGCCTTACCGCTGGGCGGGTCTTTTTTCTTCCAGGTCTAACATATAGTAGTATTCTACGGCCTTTTCCACAAACCGCTGTGGGACGTTGAAGAGTTCCGCCAGTTCCCATGGTTCCGTTACTCCGGAATTTATTGCATCGTTGAAGTATTGTCGAGGTATGATTTCTTCGATTGCCCACCGATCGGCCCGAACCTCATGCCGTTCCCGCAAATCAAAAGGGCTATATTGGTTGTAAAAGCTTCCCGTTTTACAGTGCCCCAGTTCATGGGCAAGAGCTGCTTTTTTCTCCGCCGATGTCTCAAATTGAGTTTCATCAATCCCTATGTAGCAAGTGCTATTTTCAAGTAGCGAGAGTGCTTTTGTGAGCGGCAAATTGAGACGCAGAACAGAGATGCCGTCCTTTTCGGCAAGTCTATACAGCTTATTTAATATGTCCATTCCGTCTTTGTTCCTCTACGTATTTTGCGAACCGCTTGACCTCATTCATGATGTCATCGGTTATTTCTTCCGGCGCGTCAAACAGCGCAAATTTTAGTTCTTCATCTGTAATGCCTCCGCCTTCTTCGGCGGGGGCTTTTTCTTTTTTATCTGTGTTCCCGAGGAGGTAGTCAACAGAAACTCCGAAGTAGCTAGCAATTTTGAGAAGGGTTTCCGTAGATAATGATTGTTTGCGCCCCTTTTTAAGGTCTGTCAACGATGCTCTGCTGGCGCCACTTTCCTTGCATAGTTGAGTGACTGAAATTCCTTTTTCGGCACAGAGTTTCTCAATTGTTGTATACAAGATTGACATAAAATACACCACCATTTTGTGGCATTCGCTGTATTTTATGCGAAAGCATAAAACCCGTTGACTTTTACGCTTAAACATAATATCATATAGTCACAGGATGCGAACGCGTAATTTGTATTGGACAAATACACTATATTACATATTCGCGTATACGTCAATAGGAAGGGAGGTGATGTCTTTGGCAAAGAAGCAACTTTGTCAACTTGGCAAGGAAATCAATCACGCACTTGTGGATATTAACCAACCAAAAGAATGGTTGATTGAGCAAGTGCGGCAGGACACAGGGAAATATTTTGACCGCTCCTATCTTCACAAGATCGAGACAGGAGAACTCTCCACCCCAGGAATTGTGTCCAGCATTAGAAAAATCCTTTGTTTAGAGGATAACACAAAGAATGTCCAATAAAACGGACAGTAAAAATCCCCGCCGAAGCGGGGAAAGGGGAGGTGAACACCATGGGAAAATCGCCAGATACATATCGCTACCTCAAGCGGCGGCTTCGCGAACTGGGGATTGACGGAGCGTATCTGTCAGAGTTGCTTGGGTTTTCCAGCCCGGCATCCGTGTACGGCCGTTTTGCGGGGAGCTACCCGTGGAGAATGAGGGAGATGTACCAGGTGCTGGAGATCATCAGGGAACCCCCGGAGCGGCTACATATTGTTTTTCCACCTGATGGCGTCGAGTTTCGGCGCCGGGGTCGGCCGCAAAAAGAACGGCAGAAAAGTCCGAAAGAGCTGCTCATTGAGGCGCTGGGTCTCATGGAGGCAGAGGAAAGGGAGAAATCAGCATGACGCAAACGAAATTGACCGCTGTCGGCTCCCTGCTTTTGATTTTTGCCGGCGGCATGAGCGATGCAGGAGCCGGACTGACCCACGTAATTGGACTTGTCGCCTGTGGGATTGGGTGCATTGTGGCGGCACTGTTGGTCTGGAGAGGGGCGGTGAAGAGATGATCTACCCCTGTATGGATTGCCCCAAGCACAACGAGTGTTGGGATCACGACAAGTGCATCCACTACCGCAAAGCCAAGCAGGCAGCAGAAGAGCTCAAGCGCAAGGAGCGGGAGTGGAGGGATGACTACAATGCCAAAACCGTCATCGAGATCGAGAGGACGGAAAGAATCAGGAAGAGGAAAGGGAGGTGAGAGAATGCCAAAGTACAGAGAAGCACGAATTGCCAAAGGACTAAAACAGGCGGATATTTCTGCCGCCCTTCGACCATTTGGGGAATACGTCCCAGTGCCTGTAATCTCAAGGTATGAGACCGGCCAGTCTCTTCCAACACCGCGCCAGCACGAAATTATGTGCAAGGTTTTGGACAGCGAGAAGCTACTGTCGACGCAGGAGGTCAAATTCTCGTTTATAAGACGGGTTAAGCCGCCAGTGGGGCCTGGAACATCAATTTATAGATTGACGGCAGACACGCCCCAAAAACTAGCCAACAAGTACGCCCCGCTTGGGGTGAAAATCAGAGTTTGTGGGTTGAAGTCTCTATCCCACGCTGCGGCCCTTTGTCTGCGGTGCCTAAATTTGAGGTATTTGCGGGCGGTAAAGAAAAAAGCCGCCCTCGATGGTGCGAACATCGAAGACGGCAAAAGAATAAAAGCCACCCACAGTATAGGCTGAGAGGAGGAAAAAGTCAATGTGTGATATTTGTAGGCAAACAATTTGCCCTTCTGGGTGCCCGAATGCTCCTCTCTGGGAGCCACATTCCTGCGACCTCTGCGAAAACGAAGCGCGCTGGGAGTATGACGGGTTTCATCTCTGCACCCGATGTCTCCACGAGAGCATCACAGAGGACGCGGAGTTTGAGGATATGACCGCCTTTGTGAGCGAAAACCGTGACGAGTGGCATAACTTCCTGGACTTCCTCCTTGATTCCGGAGAACTGGGAGCCGATACCCTCCGGAAGACGCGGTTCGACTGGCCCAAGGCGGCCCAAACATATTGTCTTGGCAATGACTATTTTTTTGAGTATTTGGAGGCCAAAAAAGACCTGGAATACAGGGGGTTGAATGATTGATGGAGAACTATTTCGCAGAACTGAACGCCCTGAACGTGGGCGACAAAATCGAGAAGAAAAACGGGCTATCTTATCTCTCCTGGGCGTGGGCCTGGGGAGAGGTGAAAAAGCTCCACCCGGACGCGCAGTACCGAATCTACGAGAACGCCGACGGCTGGAACTACCACACCGACGGGCGCACCTGCTGGGTCAAGACCGGCGTCACCGTAGCAGGGATTGAGCACATCGAATACCTGCCGGTCATGGACAACCGCAACAAGTCCATCCTGGCCGAAAATGTCACCTCTTTCGACGTCAACAAGGCCATCCAGCGCAGTCTTACCAAGGCGCTTGCCCGGCACGGCCTGGGGCTCTACATATACGCCGGGGAGGATTTGCCGGAGGACGCCCAGAAGGCCGCCAAAGAGGAGGAGAAGAAAGCCAATGCGTCCAAAATCGACGAGATCAAGCAGGCGTCCCTCCTCGGCGAAATCAAGCGCACCGGCTGGACAGTGGAGGGGATGCTCGACTGGTTGTCCGGCCGGTCAGAGACCCCCGTCAACAGCATCAAAGACATCACCCTGGCCCAGTACGTGGGTGTGATGCAGCGCCTGGAGCGCAAGCCCGATGCAGCGGCTGGAGCTTGATTTTTCAGCCGCCCAGTGTTGGCGCGGCCCAGACGGAGACTGGCTGATGCTCAAAATTGACAATGCCCCGGCAGCCCGGCGGTGGATAGACCAGATGTCTGGCGACTGTACCGCCGTCCTCGGCCCCAAACGGCGCAAGCGATCGCTGGACGCCAACGCCTACTTGTGGGCGCTATGCGACCAGATCGCCAAGGCCATCCGCTCCACCAAGGAGGAGGTCTACTGCGCCGCCATCAAGCGGGTGGGGGTGGTTGATGTTATCCCGATGCGGGAGGACGCCGCCGCAGAATGGTGCCACCGCTGGCGGTCTCGTGGTATTGGCTGGGTAGTCGAGACCGCAGACGCGGGCCTGGACGGCTGGGTTGAGGTATTGGCCTACTGGGGGTCAAGCACTTACAGCGCGGCGGAGATGTCCCGCCTCCTGGATGATGTAATCGAGGAGGCCAAGGAGCTGGGGATAGAGACAGCGACACCGGAGCAGCTGGCGTTGATGCGAGAGGAGTGGGGCAGATGATGGGAGAGTGTCCAATCTGCCACCGCTGGCTCCCCCTAGAGCGGCACCACATCTTTGGGGGCTCCAACCGCCGGAAAAGTGAGCGGTACAGCCTCGTGGTTGGTCTGTGCCACTGGTGCCACAATGAGCCGCCGATGGGTGCTCACCACAATGCACAGACAGCCCTCGCCCTCCACCAATATGGACAGCGAAAATGGATGAAGGAGCAGGGCAAGACAATAGACGATTTCCGCCGAGAATTTGGCCGGAACTACCTGTAAGGAGGGTATAAGATGCTTAATATAGCCGCAATTATGGGGCGCTTGACAGCCGACCCGGAGCTTCGCCAGACCCAGTCCGGCAACCCCGTCACCAGCTTCACAGTGGCGGTGGCCCGCTCCTTCGTCAAGCAAGGACAGGAGCGCGAGACCGACTTCATCAACGTGGTGGCGTGGCGCAAGACCGCCGAATTTGTCTGCCGCTACTTCAGGAAGGGAAACATGATTGCCGTGGACGGGTCAATTCAGGCCCGCAAATACCAAGACCGCGACGGCAATAACCGCACTGCCTTTGAGATTTTGGCCGCCAACGTACATTTTTGCGAGAGCAAATCCTCTGGGCCGGAGGTAGATGTGCCGAAAACGCCGATTTTCTCCACTGGGAGTTTTGAGGACGTCCCCGGCGACCTCCCGTTTTAGCCCATGGGCAGGCCACCGAAACCCGGCCTGCAATATTACTCTAAGGATGTAGACTTTTACGACGACCTCAAAATTATGGATTTGCTTGAAGAATGGGGCCCTCTCGGGGTAACGGTCTACGAAGTGATGCTCTGTGCCATCTACAAATCAGGCTACTATTTAGAGGCAGATGTCAAAAAAATCTCGCTGAAAATATGTAGGGTGATCGGCGGTAGATGGGCCAAAAAAGAGACTGTCGGGCAAGTGATAGACTACTGCGCGGATATAGGGCTTTTCGACAAGGCCCTCTTGTCACAGGGTATTATCACCTCTGCCGGGGTTCAGCGCGCTTACGCCACGGTTGCAACCCGCAGACAGTTTTCACGCGAAAAATACTGGTTGCTGGACGAAAAAGGCCAACGACTTGTATTTCCTGCACCACAAAACGGAGTTATTGCAGCAGAAACGGGAGTTATTGCAGCAGAAATGCCGATTGTTGCAACAGGAATGCGACAAAAGAAAACAAAAGAAAAAGAAAGAAAAGAAGATTGCGCACAGGAGATAATGCAGCAGTTTGAACGATTTTGGGAGATGTACCCCAGGAAGCAGAATAAGGCAGGAGCAGCACGGGCCTGGATGGCCCTTGCCCCTGATGAAGAGCTGGGGAAGAAGATAATTGCTGCGGTTGGAAAGGCAGTAAAATCTCCCGATTGGATGAAGGAGGGCGGCAAGTATATTCCTGGCCCTGTCAGGTACTTGGAGGACAGGCGGTGGGAGGATGTCGTTGCCTCTCGACCAACAGGAGGTTTTGAGCCGAGCTTTGACGCCGCAGCGCTGGATGCGGAGAGGGAATCCTCATATCGGCTGCCGCGTCTCCCGCGACCGAAAGGAGAAGACGATGGTCTACACAATCCCTGAGATACCGCCCAGCAATAACCGCTACATAGGGCGGGACGCGCGGTGGAGGTATCAGGCAGAAAAGAGACGGTGGGCCGACCTGATTGCGCTGCACTGCCGTCCACGCCCGCAGAAGCCGATTTACCGGGCGGTGGTCACCATTCGCTATTACTTCCCGGATGCTCGAAGGAGAGACCCGGACAATTACAGCGGCAAGATGATTCTGGACGGGTTGGTGCGCTGCGGGGTGTTGGAGGACGACAGCTTTTTTTGTGTCTCCCTGCGGCTAGAGGCGCGGAAGGACAAGGATAATCCAAGGACGGAGATTGAGATCATGGAGGGCAAAAAATGAAAGTCTATGAATTGATGAACGAGCTTGACAACATGCCAGCAGGAGCCGAGGTGAGGTTTCGGCGCGCACTCGAAAAGAATGAGCTGGACAAGACAGATGATGGGATCTATGTGGTAGACTTGCCAATCCGCTGGGCCGAGCTGGAGGAAGAGGTCGTACTGCTAGACGGGTGGGCGTTGTGAGAGAGGCAGCCCAATACCTGATTATGCTGCTGGCCTTGCTCACCATCCAACACCCGGTGGTCACCCGCCCCCATGCGCCGTCACCAGCCGCAGAGGCTGTCACCCAAGTGACCTACCTGGGGGAGTATACCATTGTCGCCTACTGCGCCGAGCAGTACCCCCACATCTGCGGGGGCAACCCCACCACCGCCAGCGGGGAGCCAGTGACGCCGGGGGTGACTGTGGCCGCCGACCCTGCCGTGCTGCCACTGGGGACGCGGGTCTACATAGACGGCATCGGGGGGAGGGTGGTACAGGACACCGGCGGGGCAATCAAGGGACGCAAGATTGACCTTGCGGTAGAGAGCCACCAGGAGGCAGTGGCCTGGGGAGTGCAACACAAGGGGGTGTGGGTATGCGCCAACTAGGAGACGTGACGCGCATCAATGGCGCAGAGATCGAGCCGGTGGACGTCATCACGTTCGGGAGCCCATGCCAAGATCTGTCTATCGCCGGCAAGCAAGCGGGTCTTGACGGGGAGCGCAGCGGCCTGTTTTTTGAGGCCGCGAGAATCATCAAAGAGATGAGGGAGGCAACAAACAATGAGCGTCCAACTTTCGCTATTTGGGAAAACGTTCCAGGAGCCTTATCAAGCGCCGGAGGAGAGGACTTCGGCGCGGTGCTCCAGGCCCTTGCCGCCGTTGCGGGAGAAACCGTATCTATCCCTAGACCTTCGGGGCGATGGCTTACCGCAGGAGAGATTGTGGGAGACGGTTACTCGATTGCCTGGCGAATACTGGATGCGCAATACTGGGGAGTGCCCCGGCGCCGTCGTCGAATCTACCTTGTCGCAGATTTTGGCGGACACCGTGCCCTCGAAATACTATTTGACCGCTCGCGCCTGCCGCGGCGTTTTGGCGCGGGCCGAGCGCCGGGGCAAGCCGCTGCCGTCAATGCTGGAGGAAGTGCTGCGCTGGCAGGCCGACCACTACGACCAGTTGATGGAGTGGATTGCTTGACGCCGTGGGAGTCGCAAGCAAGGCGCATATATTCGGACCATGGGGTGTGGCCTACACTATCCGCGAGAGAGAAGCGGGGGAACGGGCAAGCTGTGTGCTGCGCGTTTTCCGCCGGCCAATCCTCGACCGCCGGCAGCATTGGCTACCAGGAGGAGGTAAGCCCTACCCTCCGCGCGGCCTCCAGCGGGACCAACCAGGCCCCCACCGTGGCCTACTGCCTCCAGGGCAACACCGTTGACCGCCGCGCCGCCCAAAACGGGGCGGGCATCCTGGAGGGGATAAGCTACACCATCAACACCATCGACCGACACGCGGTGGTGGCCATGGCCCAAAATCAGCAAGGGGAAGTCAGGGAGATGAGGGTGGCGGGGGCGTTGTCAACTGGCGGAGGTATCCCGGGACAAGGTTATCCTTGTGTTATTGCCCCGCCCGGCACTGCCCGCAAGCTCACCCCGTTGGAATGCGAGCGCCTACAAGGCTACCCGGACGGATGGACAGACATCCCCGACTACATCGACAGCAAGGGGCGCGCCCGCAAAGCCACAGACACCGCCCGCTACAAGGCCCTGGGCAACTCCATCGCCCTGCCGTGCGCCGAGTATGTCCTGCAAGGCGTCGCCGACTGTCTCCAGCCCGGCGCCACCCTGGGCAGCCTGTTTGACGGCATCGGCGGGTTTCCCCTGGTCTGGGAGACCATCAGCGGAGCGGGTACAGCCCGGTGGGCAAGCGAGATAGAGGACTTCCCGGCGGCAGTGACCGCCTGCCACTTCGAGGAGGATTGAAAATGACTGACCTAGTACGCCGCGCCCTGCTGGGCGACCAGGAGGCGCAGGAGAAGTGCACCAGACAGGGGATTGTGCTGCCGTGCCCATGCTGTGGCGGAGAGGCAAAATTAAAACAATTGAGTGGCAGATGGTCGGTGTGCTGCTTGAACAATTGTGTGGGGAGCCGGATATACAACGACAATCAGCGGGCCCTCGCCACTTGGAACACCCGTCAAGCCCCGCTGATTGGCCGGTGTGAGACGTGCGGACGAAGAGAGGCAGAGTATGCAGCGGAGACGATTTGCGGGGAGCTCCTGTATGACTGTGAGCTAATGTGCGAGCCAGTCTCTTTGTCAGGATTTTGCAGCGGGTGGATACCGAGAGAGGAGGAAGACTATGAGACCGATTGACGCGGACAAACTGTTCCGGTGGGGAGAACACCGCCTATCCGACGCAGTAAAATACGGGAATAAGTCTATGGAGCAAGCAAGCTGGTCGTATTCCAAGCTGATGATGTACGAGATTGCGCAAGAGATTGAGGACGCCCCCGCCATCGACCCCAAAGACCTACAACCGCACGGCCATTGGATTGAGCACCCCACTGGCGGGCTGGTATGCTCTCACTGTGACAGGTACAAGCCGGACGAGTGGCGGAGCATGTGCTGCCCCAACTGCGGGGCGAGGATGGAAGAGGTAGACCATGAGACCGATTGATGCAGACGAAGCAAAGCGCTTTGCGGCAGAGTGCTGGCCTAATCCAGTACACCGGTTGGCGATTGATGCTCTACTTGATAATTGCCCCACCATCGACCCCAAAGACCTGCAACCGCATGGGCGGTGGGATGGAGACCATTGTACTAACTGCGGTGGGCTGTGCGTCGTGACCAAGGACGCCGCATGGCGGACACGCTACTGCCCCAACTGCGGGGCCAAGATGGACGAGGAGTGCGAGGAATGACCGATGAAAATCGAGAGAAGGTACTTTGGCTTTCCCGCTATCGAAAACTGGGGAAGCGGGTAGACCAAAAATGCGAAGAACTATCCCAATGGCGCAGTCGATCCGAGAAGGTGACCTCTTCTTTTTCAGACGGGCCAAAGGGCGGCGAAGAAGGAAACCGCCTGGAAGAGACGGTAGAGCGGATCATTGCCATTGAGGAGGAGCTCAATCGAGAAATTGATGAGATGGTTGACATCCGCAAGGAGATTCAGGCGGCCATCTCCAGTTTGGAAGACTGTACCTTGGAGGCGCTGATGGAGATGCGGTATCTTGGGGGAAGGAGCTGGGAGGAAATCGCAGTGGCTCTCTCATACAATTACCGATGGATTTTGCGGCTACATAAAAAGGCAATTGGGAAATTGGCCACACTAGGCCACATTAATCTGTGATAATATTTAAAATGAAATAATATGAAAAGCGCCGTTAATCGTGGCGCTTTTTGTTGTAATATTTCCCATCTCGCAGTATCATAAAAGAAAATGTCGTGAGGTGGCAAAAATGTCAGAAGTCGATCAAAAAAGAAAATGCTTTATTATTACCCCTATAGGTGAAGAAGGAAGCCCCATAAGAAGACATATTGATGGTATAATAGATGCTTCTGTTATTCCTGCGCTTCAAAAAGACTATAATTGTACAGTTGCCCATCGTATATCACAAAGTGGTTCTATAACAAAGCAAGTCATTCAAGAAATTTATGAGAGTGATTTAGTAATTGCAAATTTAACGACTAAAAATCCTAATGTGATGTATGAATTAGCATTTCGGCATTGTTTAGGGAAACCATGTATTATTATTGCAGAAAACGAGACTTCGCTTCCTTTTGATATTGCGGCAGAACGAACTGTTTTTTATGAAAACGATGCTTCTGGCGTTATTAAATTATCAAAAGATATTCAACAAATGGTTGAGAAAATTGATTATAACTCAGACAAACAGGAAAGTCCGATTTATGAGTTTCTGAGAGATATATTAGCAGGTAAGAAAATAATAGAAAAAATTGGAGAAAACAAAAAAGAAGAAGAACCGCTTGCATATATTATAAAAAAACTTAATGATCTTGACACTACTGTCCGGTCTTTACAAATGTCAAATAATGTGAGGAAGTCCAATAATTCTCGGCTGGGTAGAAACGAATGGTATATTACCTGCGTTTTTGATAAAATCATCTCTACCAAACTGGCTGTATCGTTATTTACCAAGATTATTGGTGTTGAAAATAATGGATGTAGCATTGTCGTTGAAGAGCATAATTTTGAAGAAAACACAGTTTTGTTGTTAGTCAAGGCAACGGATAATGATATGACAGAAGAACTAATAAAAGACTATATACAAAATATACTTAGAGAAAATAAAATTAAATCCATTTCTATTGATATTGGACGTCTAAGCTAGAGGGGAACATATATGATAAATGTGCAGAATTTGGTGTCAAACGAGAATAGAACCCCGGAAGAACGCCGTGCGAACGCACGCAAAGCGGGGAGGGCCTCTGGAGAAGCCAGGCGGCGAAAGAGGACCTTCAAGCAGGTGTTTTCCAGCCTCCTACCCCAGTCGGTCGATTTGGAGGGGACAGAAGAGATTGCAGCTTTGGCGCAGGACATGGGAGAGATCACCGCCCAGGACGCCATGGCCATGGCCCTCATCTGCAAGGCCATGAAGGGGGACATCGCCGCCTTTACCGCTATCCGGGACACCATTGGGGAGAACCCGGCCCAAAAGGTCGAGGGGAGCATGGACAGCCAAGTGACCCTTTCCCTGTCAGAGGAGCTGAAAGACTTTGCCCAGTAAGTTTATCGAGCCGCCCAACCCCAGGCAGAAAGAGTTCTTTTTTGCCAAGAGTCGCTTTGTGGCCTATGGCGGTGCACGGGGTGGAGGGAAGAGCTGGGCGGTGCGAAAGAAGGCCCTGCTCATGGGCGCCAACTACCCGGGAATCCGGATGCTGCTGCTGCGGCGGACCTTCCCAGAACTAAAAGAGAATCACATCCTTCCCCTTCAGGGGGAGCTGAAAGGTCTTGCCACCTACAAAGAGGTGGACAAGGCCTTTTCATTTGCCAACGGAAGCCGGCTGAAATTCGGCTACTGCGACAGTGAGCGGGACGTGCTTCAGTACCAGGGACAGGAGTACGACGTGATTTTCCTGGACGAGGCCACCCAGTTCACCGAATACCAGTTCAACACCCTCACTGCCTGCATCCGCGGGGCCAATCCTTTCCCCAAGCGGATGTACCTGACCTGCAACCCGGGAGGGGTGGGCCATGAGTGGGTGAAGCGGCTGTTCATCGACCGGGACTACCGTGGCTCGGAAAAGGGCGAGGACTACACCTTCATCCCTGCCCGGGTTTATGACAACCAGGCGCTCATGGGGCAGGACCCGGGCTATGTGGCCATGCTGGAAAACCTGCCGGAAGACCTGCGTCGGGCCTGGCTGGAAGGGGACTGGAACGTCTTTGCCGGGCAGTTCTTCACGGAGTGGCGGGAGGAGACCCACGTCTGCGAGCCCTTCCCCATTCCGGGGCACTGGCGGCGGTACTTCGCCATGGACTACGGGCTGGACATGCTGGCGGGCTACTTCATCGCCCTGGACGAGGGGGGCCGGGCCTGGGTCTACCGGGAAGTCTACCAGCCTGACCTCATCATCAGCGAGGCGGCGCGGGCTATTTTGGAAGCCGCCGAGGGAGAGTCTGTCGAAAGTTGGCTGGCCCCGCCGGACATGTGGAACCGCCGTCAGGACACCGGCAAGAGCGTGGCAGAGATTTTTGCCGAGCACGGCATCTCCCTCACCAGGGCGCAGAATGACCGGGTGACTGGCTGGCTGGACATGAAGGAGTGGCTCAAGCCCCGAGGAGAAGAGACCCGCTGGGCGGCCTTGACGGTCTTTCGCAGCTGCAAGAATCTTATTCGCTGTATCCCCTTGTTGCAGTTTGATGAGCGAAAGCCCAACGACGTGGCCAACCAGCCCCACGAGATCACCCATGCCCCGGACGCCATCCGCTACTTTGTGGCCGGTCGTCCGGTGCCGGCACAAGTTCCGATTGTGCGGGATGAGGACGACCTGCCATTTGATGATCAGATCAACGATTTTTTACAGTATGGAGGTTGAGAGATGACCGAAGGATTGATGGCGGCAGCCCTGCTCCTGCTCTGCCTGTGCGCGCTGATGCTCTGTGTGGCGGCGGGCGTGGGGGCGACCTGTCTCTGGCTGCAACAGCGCCGGGACGAGAGGGGAGAGCGGGTGTCCAGCGCCGCCAAAGAGGAGCTTGATAAGCAGTGGGAAAACCTATGGAACTATGACGGCAGCCCCCAACCCATGGAAGGGGGAAGTGAAGAGTGATTGCAACACGGCCTGAGGAAATCTTCCAGGAGTACCAGAAGGGCATCGACTACAAGAGCCGCATCGGTCTCTATGAGACGGTGCAGCAGAACGAGAACTTCTACCTGGGCAAGCAGTGGGAGGGGGTGAACGCGCCTGACCTGGACAAGCCGGTCTTCAATGTGCTGGGGCGGGTGCTCTCCTACTTCCTCTCCACCATTGTCTCGGACGATGTGGCGGCCCAGGTGAGCCTGTTCGACGGCAAGCCGGACGAAGGGGAGCAGATCGCCCTGGATGTGGTGAGCCAGCAATTTGACCAAATCATGGAGCAGGACAGCACCAAGGCGAAGAACCGGCTCATCGTCCGCAATGCGGCGGTGGACGGGGATGGCTACCTCTACGCCTGGTTTGACCCCTCTGAAAAGACCGGCCAGGAGGCACAGGGGCGAATCAAAACCGAGGTCATCGAGAACACCAACCTCTATTTTGGCAACACCCAGCGGGCGGACGTTCAGTCCCAGCCCTGGGTGGTGGTGGCCTCCCGGCTGCTGCTGGAAAGTGCCCGCCGCCTGGCGCCGGACGAGAAGACGGCAGCGGCCATTGTCCCTGATGGGGACGACCGGCCGGAGCGGGAGGAAGAGGACGAAGAGCGGGTGACGGTGCTGACCAAGTTCTGGAAGGTGCAGTCCGGCGGGGAGACCCACGTCCACTGTACCCGCTGCACCAAGACCACAGTCCTGAAGGCCCCCTTTGACACTGGCCTCACCCTCTATCCCCTGGCGGGGATGAGTTGGCAATCGGTAAAGGATTCCTGCCATGGGCGGGCAGCCATTTCGGGGCTGATCCCCAACCAGATCTTCATCAACAAACTGATGGCCATGTGCATGGAACACGCCAAGCGGATGGCCTTTCCCAAAATCGTCTACTCCCGGGCGGCTTTCCCAAATGGGTGGGACAACCGAGTGGGGGTGGCGGTGGCGGCCAACGGCAACCTCACCGATGCAGTGACGGCAAAGACCGCTTCGGTGGATATGCCGGCACAGGTGATGACCCTCATCGACAAGGTGATCACCTACACCAAAGACCTGATGGGGGCCTCTGATGCGGCCCTGGGCAACGTGAAGCCGGACAACACCTCGGCCATCATTGCGGTGCAGAAGGCCTCGTCGGTGCCGTTGGAGCTGCAGAGGATGGCCTTCTACCAGTTTGTGGAGGACACCATCCGCATCTTCTTGGACATGATGCGGGTCAACTACGGCACCCGCAGGGTGGTCTACCTGGACAGCGAGGGGGAGAAGCAGGAGTTGGAGTTTGACTTCTCCATTTTGGGGGAGATGTGCCTGCAGCTCAACATGGATGTGGGGGCTTCGACCTACTGGTCGGAGCTGATGCAGGTGCAGACCATCGACAACCTCTTTGAGCGGGGGATCATCACCGACCCAGTGATCTATTTGGAGAGCATCCCTGATGGGTACATCAAGAACAAGGCCGGGCTGATCGCTTCGGTGAAAAAAGAGCGGGAAGCGGCGCTGGCGATGGCTGGACCGCTTGCCGGAATGACGGGAAACGAGGGCGCTTTACCGCGAGAAACCAACGCGGGAGAGGCAGCCCTTTTTCAATCCGCTGGGACACCAACAGCGGAATAGAGGAGGATACAAAAATGAATGAAATTCTGAAACTGCCGCTGCAATTCTTTGCTGAAGGAGAGGCAGAGGGGGAGTCTGCTGCCGCGGAGGAACAGACCGACGACTGGGGAGACGCCTTTGCGACCGACGCCATTGAGGAGCCCGTGGAAGTTGAGAATGGGCAGGCGCCGGATGCGCTGGGAGAAGGAGAGCAGCCGGTAGAGCCGGAGGCAGCTCCCGCAGAGCAGACGGTCACCATCACCCACCTGGGGCAGGCGCAGGAGATCCCATTGTCCGAGGCGGTGGCCCTGGCACAGAAGGGGATGGACTACGACCACGTTCGACAGGAGCGGGACGAGTTGCGTCAAGCCCCTGCCTGGGAGGTCATGGACTACTTTGCCGCCCGTTCCGGCCAGACCCGGGAGGAGTACATCCAGACCCTGCGCGACCAGATGGAGCAGGATCAGCTGGCCCAGTACACCGCCCAGGGGGTGGACGAGCAGACCGCCAAGACCCTTCTGGAACTCAAGCAGTTCAAAGAGCGGCAGGAAGAAGAGAATCGAAAGAAGGAGGAAGAGGAGAAAAAGAAGGAAGAGTACCACAGGTTTTTTGAGTCGTATCCAGACGTGAACCCGGCTGACATCCCAGACGAGGTGTGGCAGCGGGTAGGGCAGGGAGAAAGCCTTCTGGGCGCTTACCAGGCACATGAGAACCAGCAACTCAAGGCAAAACTCGCCGCCCTGGAACAAAACGAGAAGAACAAGCAGGCGGCCGTCGGCAGCCTGGCAGGAGAAGCGGGTCAGGACGAGGTAGACCCCTTCCTCCAGGGATTTTTGAACTAGAAAAGGAGAGAAAGCAATGGCTATCAATTTGGCAACCAAATTTTCGGATAAAATCGCGACTGCCTTCACCCATGGCAGTTATGTGAGAGCACACACCAACAACGAGTACAGCTGGACCGGCGTCAAGACCCTGCAGGTGGCGACCCCCCAGACCGTGCCCATGGCCGCCTACAAACGCAGCGGCACCAACCGATACGGCGAGCCCCAGGAGATGCAGGACACCGTCCAGGAGCTGGCCCTCACTGTGGATGAGGGCTTCTCCCTCACCGTGGACAAGGGGAACAACTCCGAGCAGATGGGGATCAAGAACGCCGGCAAGATGCTGCGGCTGCAGCTGGACGAACAGGCTACCCCCAATGTGGACAAGAGGGCCTTTGCGGTAGTTGCCCAGCAGGCCGGCAAGGTGGCGGGGATCACCAAACCCACCAAGGCCACCATCGTGGATGCTGTGGCAGCCGCCGGCGAATATCTGGACGAGAGCATCACCCCGGACGAGGGGCGGGTGCTCTTTGTTACCCCCGAGATGTATCGGCTGATCAAGGGGTCGAATGAATTTATCTCCATTGGCGAACTGGGCAAAAAGTCCGTCGCTAAGGGCGAGGTAGGGGAACTGGATGGGAACACCGTCATCAAGGTGCCTTCCAAATACTTCCCCGCCGGGGTGTACTTCTACCTCTGGCACAAGAAAGCGGTGCTGGAGCCGGCCAAACTCCACGATACCCACCTGCACCTGGACCCTCCGGGGATCTCCGGCCACCTGTTGGAGGGGCGCAATATCTACGACGCTTTTGTTTTGGGCATTTTGAGCGGTTCCACCTATGTGGCGGTGGACAGTGCCAAGAAGCTAGGTGCGGTGACCATCACCAAGTCTTCCGGCGCCATCACCTGCGACGGGGCGGGGAAAATCCTCTACACCACCGACGGCACCGATCCCCGTTACTCCAAGACTGCAGAGACTTACAGCACCGCCCTGGGGGCCATCAATGGGGGCACTACCGTCAAGGCCGTGGCCTATGCTGACGGCAAGTTCCCCAGCGACTTGGCCGAGCTGGTGGCCTAGGATGACCGCCGACGACCTCTACGGCGCCGCCCTGGCGCTGATGGCCGAGAGCCGCGACCGGGCCAAGGGCTACCGGGACAAGCTGGTGCCCCTGGTCAACCTGCTGCTGGCCACCGCCTACCCGGCGGAACAGGCCCTGCGGCGGGCCAGGGGGCATCCTCCCCTGGCTGCCCCGCCAAAAGTCGAAACCGAGGGGGAGGAGCTGCCCTACCAAATGGACCTGCTGACCGAGTGCTTCCCATACGGTCTGGCAGGGATGCTGATTTTGGATGACGACACCGGCAAGGCCAATTTCTTCAACGCCATGTTCGACACCGCCCTGGCCAAGTACAGCCCGGCCGACTTTGAAGAGGTTGTGGATTGGTATGGGGGTGGTAGAGAGTGAGCCGCTATCAGATTCCCGTCTCCAAACAGCCTGACCCGGTGGTAATCCAGCAGTTCAGAGGAGTGGACTTCTCGGCTGACAGTACCCAGGTGGACCCCAGTCGCTCCCCCGACGCGCTGAACATGATCGCCGACCAGGCGTTTTTCCCAGTCAAGCGTACCGGCTATAAGCGGGTGGCGCAGGGGAGCGGGCGGGTATGGGGGTTGCACCGGCTGACAAACACCAATGGCGAGTGGGTGCTGGCCCATATCGGGACTTCCCTCTATCGTCTGGAGGAGAGTGGGACTTTGAGCAAGCTCTGCGACGGCATGGGCGCAGCTCCCTCCCAGAGCTTTGTCATGGGGGACTGCCTCTACCTATTGGACGGAACCACCTACCGCCAATTTGACGGCACGACCGTCCGCCCGGTGGCCGAGGTGGCCTATCTGCCGACGGTGCGCATCGGCGCGCCCCCGGCGGGCGGTGGGACTGATTTTGAGGCGGTGAACCTGCTGACTCCGGGCCGGAAGGAGAGCTTTCAGGCCGATGGGTCGGCCACTGCCTTTCAGCTGAGCACCAATGGGCTGGACGCCTCGGCGGTGACGGCTACGGTGGCGGGGGCTGCCAAGACAGAGGGGACCGACTTCACGGTGGACCGGGCCGCGGGGAAAATCACCTTCAAAGCAGCGCCCCCCAAGGCGGTGCAGAACGTCGACAACGTGGTTATTACCTACCACAAGACCGTCCCTGACCACCGGCAACAGGTTGACCATTGCCGGATTTTCGGGGTATACGGCGGAAAAAACGACACCCGAGTATTTCTGGCCGGGAACCCGGAAAAGCGAAACGTGGACTGGCAGTCTGGCCTCTACGATGCGACCTATTTTCCCGACACCGGTTACACAAAGGTGGGGAGCGACGGCAGCGCCATCATGGGCTATGCCCGGCAGTACGAGACCCAGATCATCCTAAAGGAGGACAACGACCAAGACGCCACCCAGTTTTTGCGCACCTTTGAACTGGACGGGGAAGGGAACCCTCTCTTCCCTCTCCAGCAGGGGGCGGCAGGGACCGGCGCGGTGGCTTCCGGTACCTTTCGGGTGCTGGAGGACACCCCTCTTTTCCTATCGCGTGACGGGGTGTACGCGGTGGCCGGGACGGCGGTCACCCAACACCGAGCCTTGCAGCACCGCTCCCGGCGAATCGACAACCGATTGCTGGGGGAGAGTGGGCTGGAAAATGCGGTGGCTTGCGTCTTTCAGGGGCGGTACTACCTGGCGGTGAACGGCCACTGCTACGTGGCGGACAGCCGCCAGACCTACCGGGAAAATTCCTCTGTGCAGTATGAGTGGTATTTCTGGGACAACATTTCCGCCACCTGCTTTTTGGAGCAGGAAGGGGCCCTCTACTTCGGCACAGCGGACGGGCGGGTCTGCCGTTTCTGCCGGCCGGAGGAGGAAGGGGCCTACCGGGACGACGGGGCCCCCATCGAGGCCTACTGGGTGACCCCCTACCTGCACTTCGGCACCTGGACGCGCTATAAGACGGTGCGCAATGTCCACGTGGCCCCGCTGCCCTACCAGCGCAGCGGGATCGAAATCTACTACAACACCGACGAGGATGTGGAGCAGCTGGCCATGGAGGAAAACATCGACCTCTTTGACTGGGAGAAGATGGACTTTGGCCGCTTCTCCTTTCGCACCATCCAGGTGCCCAATGTGCTGGCCACGGGAGTAAAAGAGCGGAAGATCCAGCTCTTTCAGCTGAAACTGCGCAACGCCCAGCTGGATGAACCCTTCGGGTTTGTCTCCATTTCCATCACCTACACAGTGGGCGGGAAGATTAAGTAAAGGGGTGAGAGATTGCTCAAAGACAGAAAGATAACAGGGTTTACAAAGCCGGTGAGCGCGCTGGCGGACACCCCCAAGATGAGCGCCCAGAAGCTGAAGGAGTGGTTTGATTCAAACTCCACCGTGGAGCTCAAGACTGCCCTCAACGGGGCGATAGACGACCTAACCGGAGCGGCAGGGGCGGACAACATCGGAACGGAGTATGGCGCACTTTCAGACGTGCTCACCTACCTGCGAGAAAAGACCGGCAGCGACAAGGAGTATAACGAGTTCCTTTCCTTCCTGGCCCGACACACCGCAATGGCCAAGGAGGCCTATGACAACTACCAGACGGAAATAGGCGGCTTGGAGGAAAGCGCCCAACTGGAACTGACAAACTTCCTTGCCTGGATAGAAGCCAGCAAAATCCGTTCCTCCAACGAGATGAAAGACTGGCTGGCAACCATCCAGGGAATCCTCTCTGGCGACGTGGCAGGAAACTTGCTTGTGCTGATTCAAGCACTGGAAGCCAAGCAACCCACCCAGCAGATCGGGAGCTTGACAGGGGTGGCCGAGGCAGACGGAAAGCTGGCTGACTGCACCCTCTATCTGGCAGAATACGCTTGCGGGGTGGGTGGTATTGGTGACGGGCCATGCGGAGGCGGGCCCCTGGCGAACCAACCGATGGAAATCAAACAGAATTTTGACGGAACACTAGAAGTTCGAACTCTACCCCAGTGGGGCGGGATGAATGAAATACATGGTCTGGGTGGGGGGCGATATGCCTTTTGCCAGAACACTGGCAGCCAGAGTCTGCTGTTGGTGGTGAAATGAGGAGGGGAAAATAGTGCACACCTTTGTGAAGGGGGAGCCCAATTGGGTAGACCCTCTCAACGCAAATTTTCAGGAAGTTGCGTCGGCGGCCGGCGGCGCGATTCCCGCGAGCGAAAAAGGGGCGGCCGGCGGGGTTGCGACATTAGACGGCAGTGGAAAGCTGGTGCAGATGCCGACGATGGAAGACGTGGGGGCGATGGCTGCGGACGCCATCCAGAGTGGCAGTAACTCTAACGGATCGTGGGTCAAGTTTCCGGATGGGACAATGATTGCCTATGGCGTGGTTACAAGTCAGTCTATCCCAGCCAACAGTACCACTGGCATAACCGGCCAAAGCGTCCTGTTCCCGGCGTCTTTTGTCGGCAGTCCGTCGGTGACACTGACAGCATTGGCGGATACGACGAGCCATTTTTCGGCGAAATTGGGAGGCGTGACCGCTACCTTGTGGTGGGGGTCTATTACCAATGGCAGCGACTATGCACGGGACGTGCCAGTGCATTGGCAGGCAATTGGCCGCTGGAAATAAGGGAGGACAGTAAATTATGGCATTATCTAAGACGATTACCTACGACAACGGCACTGCCGCCAGCTACCACCGCATTGACGGGCTGCTGGTGCACTGCCACCCAGACAACGGGGCGACGGTGACTGCCACTCTGTACAGCTATCTTACAGAGGACACCCGGGCCGCCAATGCTGGCGCGCCAGTCTCCACCCTGGACGTCACTGCAGAGCTGACCGAGGAGCAGGTCAACGGCAATCTGCGGGAAGTTCTGTATAAGTCTATTAAGTCACTGCCTGAATGGGCAGACGCGATCGACTGCTGAAAGGAGAAGAGAATGGAATTTAAGGGAATTGACGTTTCTAAACATCAGGGGGCCATTGACTGGAAAAAGGTCAAATCCTCTGGAGTGCAGTTCGCTATGCTCCGGGCAGGGTATGGTTCGGATAGGACCAGCCAGGACGACGAGTGCTTTTTGGCCAATGTGGCCGGCTGTGAGGCTGTGAGCCTCCCTTGGGGGGCCTACCTGTACAGCTACGCCATGAGCATTGGCGAAGCCAAAAGTGAGGCCGCTCACCTGCTGCGGCTGCTTCGCGGCAAAAAGCCCCGCTGCCCCATCGTCATCGACATGGAGGACGCCGACGGTTACAAGGCCAAGCGGGGCGGCATCAGCCGCCAGTTGGCCACCGACATTGTAGGGGCTGTCTGTGCCGAACTGGAAGCGGCAGAATTCTACGCCATGTGGTACGCCAACCGGGATTGGTACAAAAACCGGCTGTACGCCGACCAGTTGGCCAAATACGACTTCTGGCTGGCCCACTGGGGGGTAGAGGAACCTAGCCTGCCCTGCGGCATCTGGCAGTACACCAGCGACGGGACGGTGCCGGGTATCGCCGGCCGGGTGGATTGCAACATCGCTTACAAGGACTACCCGGCCATCATCCAGGCCGCCGGCCTCAACGGCTGGGAAAAGGGCGGAGAAAACGAGCTCTCTCCAGCCCCTGCGCCCGCTCCCTCTGAACCGGATGGGAACGTCTCCTACACTGTTCAAAAAGGCGACACCCTCTGGGGGATCGCCCAGGCCTATGGCACCACGGTGGGTGCTCTGGCAGAGCGCAACGGGATCGCCAATCCCGACCGCATCTACCCTGGGCAGGTGATTCAAATTGGAGGACAGGCCCCTGCCAGCGGCAAGACCTACACTGTCCGAAAAGGGGACAGCCTCTGGGCCATCGCCGCCCGAGAGCTGGGCAGCGGCAGACGGTACGGGGAAATCAAATCCCTCAACGGCCTGTCTGGTGATACCATCTATCCGGGGCAGACCCTGAAAATTCCCGGGTAGGAGGATAAGGAGATGGAACAGATGACACACATTAAGGCGTGGGTGCTGGCGACTGTGGGGGCAGTAGGTGGCGCGATCTCCGCCGCAATGGGAGGATGGTCGCAGATGCTCACAGCCCTGCTCATCGTCATGGGGGCCGACTACCTGACCGGGCTGATCGTAGCCGGGGTGTTCCACCGGTCGGGCAAGTCGGCAGATGGTTCGCTGGAGAGCCGTGCAGGGTTCAAGGGGCTCTGTCGTAAGGGGGCCATGCTGTTGGTGGTGTTGCTAGCGGCTCGGCTGGACTTGGTGATGGGCACCAGCTTCATCCGCGACGGCGCGGCCATGGCTTTCCTGGCCAACGAACTGCTCTCGGTGGTAGAGAACGTGGGTTTGATGGGAGTGCCCATCCCCAAGGTGATTGCGAGCGCCATCTCGGTGCTCCAGTCCAAAGCCGATAGCGCTGGCGAGGCAGAATAGATACTGACGGGCCCTGCCATCTGGCGGGGCCTGTTTTGGCATAAGGAGGAATTGAGATGTCCAGCTACATTGACCAGCTGAAGCAGTCAATGGAAGAAGAAAAGAAAATGTACGAGATGGCCCAGGCCCAGCAGACGGCCACCCTCAACCAGCAAAAAGACCCCATCAAGGAAGCTGCCAACAAGCTGCGGGGAGACACCTACACCAACTCCCGCCTCTCGGCAATTGGGAACAACGAGGCATTGGCCCAGAAGGGACTGGCCGGCGGGGTCTACCAGGAGCCTCGTTCGGGTTATTCCGAGACTTCCCGCATTCGCCAGGACACGGCGCTGCGCAATTCGCTCAATGCGGCCGACCTGGATGAAGCCAAGAAGATTGCCGAGATCGAAGCCAAGATCAAGGATTTGGGCTACGATACCAGCAAACAGATTGCCGCCTCCAATTCCAAGTGGAATGAAAAGATCGCTGCTGCTGTAAGGGAGGATGAATTGCGCCGGCTGCAGCAGGAGAGAGAAGACCAACTGCGCCGTGAGCAGTGGGAACGAGAGGATCGCATCCGCAAGGAGCAGCAGGCGCTTCAGCGGAGTATGGCCAGCTATTCGAGAGGAAGTAGTTCTTCATCAAAATCTGGGACAACTAGAGTCGAGGATTTGGAGAAGGAGTACCGTGATCTTTTGGCCCAAAAGACAAAAGAGCACAAGGTCTTAGATGCAACTAGTATGCCTGATATTAGAGAGCGGCAAGACCGAGCATATGGAGAAGTTTTGGAGCAAATGAAGAACAATTTATCGACTGATGACTATATTAAAATTGCAGAACTTTTGAATGTGCCGGAATATTTGAGATAAAAGGAGTAAATTCATGATAAAGGTTGACTATTCTGGACTTTCTGAAGAAAAAAGAAAAGAATTGAGGCTTGCTAAAAAGAGATATGAGAAGCAAAAAGCATACACTGCTCAAATTCGTGCAATGGGGCAATCTGGATTTGGGGGGCCTATAGATACCAGTTTGCCGGTGGCCCCAAAAATGAAATCAGTTGATTCTTTCAAAAATCCTGACGGCAGCATCAATGCCCAGAGCGCGGCAGCAGAGGTCTACTCCATTGGCAAACAGCAAAAGGCGAAGACATCCACAGAGAGCCAAGACGGCCTGAAAGAAGACCTGGAGCGTTTTGCCAAAGAGGAAAAGGAAAAGCAGATTGCCAGCGCCTATGAGGACGCGGCAAAGGCCTACATGCTTCGCCAGGGTGGGTTTGCAGATGAGGCTGCACCTCATGCCGAGAAGGCGGGGCAACACGTCGGGCAGGCAGGACAGTTTAAGGCCACTTTGAACTCACTCAAAACAGAGGAATACGAGGCAAAGCAGCGGGATGAGCTGGCTAAGATGCGGAGTATTCGGCAAAGCGAAGACTATGAGGAATACTCCCGGAAAGGCAAGGCTTTAGACAGCGGGGAAGGGGCTTTCCAGGTGGCTGGTGAACTGGCCAACCCGGTGGAGTTCGTCAAGCGAACCGGGCAGTCTGAATTGACTGACAGCGGCACGGGTGTGGCAGTGACCTACAACAAGGGCGCCCAACCAAAGTACAAATACCTTACCGAAGAGGAAGTCAAGGACTACAACTATTTTCTGGGCAAAGGCGACAAAAAGGCGGCCCAGGAGTACCTCAAACTCCTTGACCGTGAACTGAACAAGAGAGAGTCTGCCTATGTGGCCCAGACAATGAAGGAGACAGCCCAGGAAAACCCCGCGCTGGGAGTGGCTCAGAATATTGCCTCCTCAGCGGTGTTGGCCCCGATTTCCTTTTTGCCGACGGTGGGGCAGAACATCAAGAACAAGGTCACAGGAGAGTATGAGCCGGTCGACGCCTATTCGCCCCTATCCGTGGGAGCTGTTGTCGATGAAGCCACTCGAGAAGGTCTCACAGAAGGGAAGCCCGGGTGGCAGCAACTGCTCATCAACACCGGTCTTTCGGTGGGCCAGATGGCTGCCAAACTCCCTGCTGGAGCGGCCAGTTTGCCACTGATTGGCTTAGGAGCGGCCGGTAGCGCCAGCCAGAGCGCAGCTGCCAAAGGCGCCACCGCAGAACAAGCTTTAGGAATAGGCCTGGTCAACGGTGCTGTCGAGATGGCGACCGAAAAGCTGCCCATTGACCGATTTTTCGGGCTAAAGGGCCAAGGCAGCAAAGCTGGCATTCGGCAGGCGGCCAAGGAATGGGTCAAGCAGATGGGAGTTGAGGGCTCTGAGGAACTCATCTCCGAATACGCAGATACGGTAGCAGACATTGCCATTATGGGGGACAAGTCGGACTATGTGCAGTACCGGAACGCTCTCTTGGAGCAAGGAGTCAGCGCAGAAGAAGCGGAGAGGATGGCGGCAACACAGTTTTTTGTCAAAAATCCGGCGGCCTCTTTTACGGGCGGTGCTCTTTCGGGTGCGGTGATGGGGCCTGCTGCCACTGCTCTTGGCGATATTCAAACTGCCAGAACAGGAAAAAGACTGAAAAACAGCGGTGACCTTCCAGCACTTTGGCAGGAAGGTCTGCAAGCACCGTCGGACAGCAACATCTACCAATCGGCAGATTCTGCCATCCAAAAAACAGCCCAGGGACAGAAATACGGAAATCTGGAGGCTGGGCGCTATTACCAGCAGCTTCAGGAGGCCAAGATTGTCAACCCCGGCCATTTTCTCGACGCAGATAGCAAAGCTGCCCGGCAACAGGCGGTTTCTGCCAAGGTAGCCGATGAAGTACAGCTGCAGAGTGTAGAAAAACTGGTGACCGGTAAAGGGTTGGGGCTGCAGTATGTCTACCAGCCAGACAGCGGCGTGGGAGGGATGATTCAGGGAGACACCATCACCATCAACCTGGCCCACCCCGACTAT
Organism: Acetanaerobacterium sp. MSJ-12; assembly: GCF_018917875.1. NCBI lineage: Bacteria > Bacillati > Bacillota > Clostridia > Eubacteriales > Oscillospiraceae > Acetanaerobacterium > Acetanaerobacterium sp. MSJ-12. Next base: position 198,467 of record NZ_JAHLPK010000005.1, read on the forward strand.
GCTATGAACACCGCAGTTCATGAAATCGGGCACAGCGTCCGCCGGGGGGATGCACAGAAGTACCAGCGCTTTGAAAACTCTGTTTTAAAGCTGGCAGACAGCAATCCCGAATTTGGTAGGGTGGCCAAGTCGGTGGTGGACACCTACTTAGGAGAGGGCAGCCCAGTGAGCCGACAGTTTTACGGACAGGACGGCAAAATCCAGCTGGAGGCCATCCAGGAGGAGGTCTCGTTGAAGTTGGCGGAGCAGCTTGTTTTCGACCCTGTGAAACTCACCCAGGCAGTGCAGAAGGATCGCACCTTGGCGACCACCCTGTTGGATTTTGTCAAGGGAATCAAGAATCAGGCGGCCATCAAGTTGACGGGCAGCCAGAAGGCGCAGCTGGAGGAGTCAGAGCGCACCCTTGTCAATATGCTGCGGGGGAAGGCTGGAATGGTTGATGGGAACTTCAGCATTCACAGCGACGCAGGAGGCCGCCCTTTTGTCGTTATTGATGAGGATATTTTGGAAGGGGTCCCCGATGGAGAACAGCTCAAATACATCCGTGCAGAGCTAAAAAAACGGTATCCCAATGGGTTTGAGCGTGATGGATGGAAGATAGAACTCACTTCAAAAAGCGCAAAAGAATTTACTGGCTCGAAAAGCACATTTGGCCTTAAAAGAGATAGTCGAACTGCTTTTGAAGATAAGATGCGAGCAGCGGCGAACCTAGATGAAATCATTGCCGTCGCCGAAAATATTCGTCAAGAGTCACCTAAACATGCGAGAAAGGATAAGATTCAAAGTTTTAATAGGGCTGATGTCAGAATCCGAGTGGGTAAAAATGATTATTCCGCCGAAGTGGTGACAGGAATATATCCTGATACTCGAGAAATCTTTTATGACATTGTTAAAGTTTCCCCTATACAAATAGAAGATGCATCCGCTAACGGCACTGTGCAAGAGAACCCTGCACGCCGAGGAACGGACACATCCTCTATTATTAGTATATCTAATTCTGATGGGGAAGTCAACGGGAAGCAATCCCTTCAGCTCACGTCCTTGACCAGTGAAGACGGCGGCAGCTTGCAGGACTATATTCTGAAAAAATACGGGACTGCAGCGCAAACAGCCACACCTCAACTCTCTGACCTTCCCCAAGGCATCCCGGCAGCTGATGTTTTCAAGGCAGTACCCAAGAAAAGCGACCCGGTGGGCATCGAGTATTTCACCGACCCACTGGGCTTGAAGCGAAAGAAGTTTGTCCCCTTGCCCATCATACCGAAAGAGGCCCCCACCCGCAACAACGATGTCACCGCCCGGGCGGCGCTCGCATCGGGTAAAGGCCAGCTTCCTGCTTTCAGTATAGCAGATTCGGCGGGTGGAAAACAAGGGTTTGGCTCTCGATCTGTCGGGGCAGCGGAAAGCAATCCTGGCAGTTATAGCGCCATGCAAAACCAATATGGCACCATTCCGCCGGGCGAGAAGCCTGTGCGGGTGGTGGACGTGCCCAAGAGCACCGACGGGAAAGACAAGGTGAGCCAGTACGCCCGCACGGTAATGGAAGCAGAAGCGACCCCTGACAGCATGATTCCCGCTCACGAAAAACAGGTGGAGATGGGTAACTACTCCCATGAGGTGGTGACGGATAAAACCTCGCTGGCGAAGGCCGATCAAACGGTGGAGCGGAAGGGGTTTGAGGGGGCGTTGGATCAGTGGAGAGATGCCCAGGCCTACAAATCAAAGGTGACAAAAGACGACATAGCCTTGGCTCAAAAGCTCTACACAGAGGCGGCGGCCGCCGGCGACACGAAGCTTGCCATGCAGCTGACGGCGGAACTGTGCCTTGAAGCGACCCGAGCAGGCCAGGAAGTGCAGGCGTTCCACCTACTCAAAAAAATGACCCCAGACGGGCAATTGTACTACTTGCAGCGGGTTGTGAACCGGATGCAGGGAGACCTCGACCAGAGAATGGGCAAACGCGCTCCGACGCTGGAGATTAACGAACAGTTGGCGGGTGAGTTGCTGCGGGCGCAAACGCCAGCAGAGGCGAAAGCTGCTGCTGAAAAAATACAGCAGGATGTGGCGAACCAGGTCCCTCCCACTTGGGTGGACAAATGGAACGCGTACAGATATTTTGCGATGCTGTTTAACCCCCGCACCCACGTCCGCAACATCTTAGGGAATGCGATGTTTGTTCCTGTCCGAAAGTTCAAGAATGTCATTGGTGCAGCGTTGGAGGGGCTCTCAATAATCCCCACGGACGAAAGGACAAAAGCAATTTTAAAAGCCAAGGACAGACCTCTTGTAGACTTTGCCAAATCGGATTTTGTGGAAATTGAAGAAGCCATAACCGGTTCAGGTAAGATGAACCCCAAGTCACAAATACTGGACAAAAGAAGAATTTTTGGGCCTGAGTTTATGGAGCGAACCCGTAAGTTCGGCTTTGACTTGCTGGAAAAGGAGGACGCATGGTTCCTGCAAGGGGCTTATGCCGACAGTTTAGCCCAGTATGCCAAGGCCAATGGATACACCCCTGAATTCCTGAAGAGTGGCACGAAAGAGGCCAATTCGGCTTTACAGCGGGCCAGGGAATATGCCATCACAGAGGCGCAAAAAGCTACCTACCGAGACGCCAGTACGCTGGCAAACCGCCTGAACAAAATATCTAAAATGAATTGGGCTGCCAGCGTTATTGTTGAAGGAGTCATGCCTTTTAAAAAGACACCAATCAACATCCTCAAACGGGGCGTCGAATATAGCCCTATTGGATTGATGAAGGGACTAGGGGAGCTTGGCTATGACCTCGTGAAAAAGAAAAAGACCACCGCCCAGGTAATCGACGATATTTCTGCCGGTCTGAGCGGTACAGCCATCATGCTTTTAGGGGTTTGGCTCTCTCACATGGGAGTGATTTCTGGCGCCGGCGAAGAGGGGAAGGAGGGGGAGTTCGAGCGGTTGCAAGGCGAGCAGAACTACGCCTTGAAGATCGGTGATTTCTCCTACACGATTGACTGGGCAGCACCAGCAGTGATTCCTCTCTTTGCAGGGGTCGAATTACAAAAAAGCATAAAGGAGAGTAAAGGCGAAAAGTATACCTTCTCCCGTTTCGTTGATTCGACCACCAAAATAACAGACCCGGTATTCGAGATGACCTGCCTGCAAGGAATAAACAGCGCCATCAGGTCGGCCCAGTCGAACAAGAGCAACCCGGTAGCCGCCGTGGCAACCAACGCCGTGGCGAATTATGTGTCTCAGGCAGTCCCCTCCCTCGGTGGAGCTGTGGCGAGAACTATCGACGGCACTCGGCGCTCTACATACGTGCAGAAAGATGGGCCAGTGCCCAAGGTGGTTGCAGCGACAGAAAAAAAGATGGCCGCCAAAATCCCCGGCGTTACTTTTGGCCTAGAACCTTTTGTTGACAGATGGGGGAGAACGCAGAAGAGTGGCAACATCATCAGCAGAGCTGCGCAGAACTTTATCAGTCCGGGCTATGCTTCCATCAAAAATCAAACCCCGGTAGACAAAGAGGTGGAGCGGCTCTATAGATCTACCTCTGAAAATACGGTTTTGCCCAGTTCTGCTCCTACCTCTTGTCAACAAGGAAACACCACCTACCAATTCACGCCGAAAGAATATACGACTTTTCAGACCACCATGGGGCAGACAGCGTACAAAGCGCTGGAAGAGCTGTTTGAAGATCGCAGATACAAAAACTTGAGCGATCAGCAAAAAGCACAGGCGGTAGAAAAGGTCTACAAATACGCCGGTGAAAAGGCAAGAAAGGAGTTTTTCACTGGGCGGGACCTTTCCTATGACGATGACACGGTACAGAAGGCTGACAAGATGGGCGGAATCGTCCAATATGCTTTGGTCTCTACAACCATCAGCAAGGTGACAGGCAACAAGGATTCCTCTGGCAAAACCATTTCGGGGAGCGCAAAGGAAAATAAGATTCGCGCTCTTACGAGCATAGGCTATACTCGCGCAGAGGCAGAAGCCATCTACGAAAAGTCCAGATAGCAAGACGCCGCTCCATCCTTTTTGGATGGGGCGGCATTTTGCTGTTTTGTTTTACCCACGCACCCGCGCAGGGTGCGACGAGAATTATTCAAATAGGGATTTGCGCCTATAAAAGTAAATGATAAATGGTGTATAGTACAATGCAGGAACAATTATCCCGACGGAGGCAATCCCTCCAATGATGCTGCCTATAAGAGTGGCACTTATAAGAGTCATAAAAATATTGAAAATAATATAGAATAAGCCTCTTCCAAGGAAAGTGCTGTCCAGCTTTTTAAATTTTGAAGGAAGGGTAAAAATACAAAATAGATTTACACCTCCCTGAATTATGCGAAGGAACTCATATCCGGCATATAATCCTTCATTTGGCTCAAACGTTGGGAGGACGGGGCATACAGCAATAAGATAACTCCATATACCAGATACTAAGATGAACGGAACCAACATCCAAAACCAGAGAGAGGAGCGCAGCACCTTCATCCAACCGCACTTCATGCCACTGTTTTTTATATGCTGCTCAAAATATTCATCTTGCGATAGGCTAGGGACGCTTTCTTTAGGATTTGCAGGCTTTTTAGAAAGTTCTGTTTTGACAGTCGAAACAGTAGCTAATTCTGTTTCCGGCTCTGGTGTTGCAACAGGAATAGTAGGTCGAATCGGTGGGGCAGCGGGTACGGGGGCTTTCTTTGCTACACGTACTTTTACTATTCGAGCAGGTTTGATAGAATTGGAGATTAACAGCTCGGAAGAGACTGGTTTGGTGACACTAAGCGGCGCCTCCACTGCTTTTTCCCTAGGTTTAGAAAAGTCCACCTTTTTCTTCTTAATAAAGAAGAAGTAGTATCCAAATCCTCCCAGAGCCAGGGCGACAGATAGAACGGAGAGACCGACAGTAGAGGCTTTATAAAGGCCGAGTTGACTTTGTATGTTTCTTAATTCTTCTTCGCGAGCAGATTTTCCTTTTTCTAAACCTATATTAAGGCCAGCATTGTAGCCAGTTTCGTGGCCTTCGCGATAGCCTTTGTCGTACCCCAAAGACTTCCCTTTCTCAAAGCCATCACTATACGTGGGTTGCTCGTACCCAGACCAGTCAACATTGTATGCCGCACTTGCAGGAACAATCAAAGCAAAAAGTACAAAAACCACTACAAAAAGACTCAGAGTTTTTTTCATGTAGCACCCCTCCTCCCCTCATTATATTGGGAAAAGGGCAAATAAGCAAATATTTCCTGATTTTCTATACTGCGACAGCGGACAACTCAGGCTGCTGCGATGAAAGAAAGTTTGCGGTCTGCTCGAAGCTGGACCCCAGCCACACGGGGATCTGTTGGTGCGGGATGATGACCGACATCCGATGATGAACGCTGTGTGCCGACTGGTTGGCGGCAGTGGTGAGGATGACATACTGCTCTTGTCCTTCGCTTTCGCGATTTCAATCCACTCGCTCCACGGGGAGGGTGAGACGCTATACCCTTCATGTTGACCTATCGTCTGTCCGAGGACTCGTCTCCATGCAAAAGCAGCATTTCAACAATATTAACCAGGTAGCGATCCACGACAACAGCTATGGTGTGTACCCAGACGAGATTGCCGGGCTGTGGGGATGCATAAACAACATACTCAAACAGCTTGCAAAAATTGTAGAAGGCTAAGTGGGAGGGAGCCCCTCCCACTTAAAAATTTCCTAACCTGCCCATTGTTTTATATACAATCTCTAAGTCGTGAAAAACTCTATCTTTTAATTTATATTGTTTAAGTCCGCCTACGGGCCTCATTCCCCGACTGAGTGTTTGTTGCAAATCAGAAGTTATCCAATAGCGTGTAGTATCAATATCGGATATATCACCGTCATAAATAGCGATATTCATGATTTTAGTGTTATCTAACAGACTATTAAAACCGTTAAATCCTATTCGTTCAAAAGAAATCAATATCTTGTTTCCATTCTTTATAAACATAATAAGAATATTTTTGTCCTCTGGTGTTAGTTGATCAATAAATTCGTTTATACGCTCAATGGCCTCTTGATTTTCCTCTTCATTTTGCTTCATACGATAATTAAACTCTCTTGCATTATTAAAAGCCTTTTTTATTCCATTTATTATTAGCTTAACAAATTGAATAAGCAAAAAACAGATACAAAAGGCAAGAATACCGACAGATAATTTTCCGATTTTAACTATTACCCGGTTATCTTCAGGCACTATAAGAAGTGTTAATATCGCACCTGCAATCGAGATAACTGACGGAATTAAATGTTTTTCTATAAATATTTTTAATACATCAGCAAATTTATCCATGATTCATCCACCTATTGATATATTGAGTTTATATTATACATCAAAAGATAAAGTTAGACAATCTATCTTGTTTGGGCCAATTTGGCTCGAAGTGTAGGACAGTAAGATGGTAGCTCTGCGGGGCCGTCGTTCTTTGTGGAAGGAGGTGACACATGGTGGGCATCCTGCAGGCAGTTGAGTCAGACAAACAGTCGAATTTGTAACCCACTTTATAACCCACTTTTGTTCCAGAAACACTATTTTTGCTCTATTTTAGTTGTCTTTGAATCTGCAAGAAATGCTTTAGTTAAGCCATTTGTTGGCGAATCGAATTTCTGAATTTGAAACAAAACTAGTTCAAGTCTCGTCAGCGGCACCAAAAGACCTATCTTCCCCTGGGGGACGATAGGTCTTTTTCTGTGTTTTCAATCGCGCTGCATGAGGGGGATGGCAACATGCCGTATTTTGATAAATTGGAAGTGGGCGAGGCGGCTATGGACCATACGATCAGAAAGATAAAGCAGTCAGAAATACCGCTGTTATCTGATTTTCTGTATGAAGCAATATTTGTTCCGGAAGGGGTCGCACCGCCGCCAAGGGAAATCATCGACCGGCCGGAACTTCAGGTCTACACATCTGCTTTTGGGGAGAGGGACAGCGATATTTGCTATGTTGCAGAGGTGAACGGCAGGGTCGTTGGGGCTGTATGGGTCCGCGTGATGGACGATTATGGGCATATCGACGATGAAACACCCTCTTTTGCGATTTCTCTTTACAGGGAATACCGGAGTCAAGGCATGGGCACGGCATTGATGAAGGCGATGCTCGATGAATTGAAAGAAAGGGGCTACCGGCGAGCTTCCTTGGCGGTGCAGAAGGCGAACGGCGCACTGAACATGTACAAAAAGCTTGGCTTTGAAATAGTAGACGAAAAGGATGAGGAGTATATCATGCTCCGTCATCTGTGTTAGAGGGACAATGCCCCATCTGGCGGGATGCTCGGCAGTTCGATGTATGGTCTCGTTCGCCGTGCGGGTCCGATTTCCCCGCGTTCCCCTTAAAAACGCAATGGCGCTCAGGATGGGCACACCTCACAGCGCGGCGCTGGACCCAATTTCGATTGCGTTCAGCGCTCTTTTTGCGCTCGTACTCGCGAATAAAAATGGCATCTTTTTGGCAGTTCCGGCGGCTTGTGGGCCGCCCTTTTTTGGTGCGGGGCCTTTGGGGGAGCGGCCCTTCGGCGGGTTAGAAAGGGGGGGCTTCTTTTGGGCGGGGGAGCTCTCGACGGAAGGTTCTCCTTTTGGGCGGGTGGGTTTCTTTTTGGCGTTCCGGCGGCTTGTGGGCCGCCCTTTTTTCTTTGGTGCGGGGCCCTTGGGGGAGCAGCCCTTCGGCGGGTTAGAAAGGGGGGCTTCTTTTGGGCGGGGGAGCTCTCGACGAGGGTTCTCCTTTTGGGCGGGTGGGTTTCTTTTTGGCGTTTCGGCGGCTTGTGGGGCGGTCTTTTTTCCTTTGGTGCGGGGCCCTTGGGGGAGCAGTTCTTCGGCGGACTTGAAAGGGGGGCGGCTTCTCTTGGGCGGGGGAACTCTCGACGAGGGGGGCTCCTTTCGGGCGAATTTTCTTTTGCTGGGATTTGCCTTTATAGGCTGCCGGGCGGCTTCCTTTTTTCAGAGAGTGACTCAATCTTCCCGGGCCGGGACAAGCGTTCGATCGCTTGCTCCGGCTTTTTTTGTGTGCGGGGAGCACTGGCGGGGCGCCCTCTGCGGAGGGGGCGGCTGGTTCGCAGTGGGGGCGGGGGAGGCCCTGCTTGGGGGCCCTGCCGCTCAGCGGGCGCTGGCGGGGGGCGGAACACGGGCATGTTGACTCGGACGGAGAGCACCGGTTTTGCGTGGTAGAGTGGTCATAGGGCGGGGCGTTTCGGCGCTGCGCGGGGAAATCCGGCGTCCGCGGCAGGGGGGGGCGGGGAAGGCGCCCTGCTTCCGGCCCGGGAAAGGTGGGGAAGAGATGTGTCAAAAGGGGAGTTTATGAAATGAGCGGTTTGGCGGTGAGGGGCGCGGCGGAGGAGGTCAAGGCCCGCATCAGCCTGCCGGAGGCGCTGCGGCGCTACGGGCTGCCCACCTCCCCCCGGGGGCGGATCGCCTGCCCCATCCACGGGGGGGAGGGGCCCAACTTCGCCTACGACCAGCGGCGGTTTCACTGCTTTGTCTGCGGGGCGGGGGGCTCGGTGATCGACCTGGTGATGGGGCTTTTCGGCCTGGCCTACCCCCAGGCCCTGGTGCGGCTGGACGAGGATTTTTCCCTGGGGCTGTTGCTGGGGCGGGGGGACGGGCGGTCGCGGCGGCAGGCGGCCGAGGCGGCCCGTCGGCGGGCGGCGGAGAGGGAGAGGCGAGAGACGGGGGAGCGGGCCTACCGGGCCCTGGCGGCGGCCATCTGCGCCGAGGTGCGGCAGCTGCGGCTGCGCGCCGGGGAGCCGCCTCCCTGGAGCGGGGAGGGGGAGCCCCCGCCCCTGCCGGAAGACTGGGTGGAGGCGGCCCACCGGCTGCCCTACCTGGAGCACTGGCTGGAGGAAAACGAGCGATTTGAAAAATGGGAGGCGAATGGACATCGAGGCCATACAGATACCAAATTACACCCGGGAGGACTACCTGGAGGGGACGGACCCCTACGAATTCCTCTACCAATTCGCGGGGGACCCCTTTGTGCTGGAGCGGCTGGCCCAGCGGATGGGGGAGCAGGCCCGGCGGCTGCGGGTATACGGGTTCAAGAGGACCTTTGGCGAGTACGCCAAGAAGCAGCGGGCCCTGCTGGCCCCGGTCTGCGGCCAGGGGGTGACCCGGTTTGCGGGCCAGCCACTGGAACTGGCCACCGGCCCCTGGCGGGCCGACGGGGAGGGGGTGGCGATCTTTGAGGGGTACCGGGAGATGGAGGCCTGCAACCACCCCATCCTCCCGGTGATGCGGCTGGTGAACATCGACACCGGGGTGGAGAAGATGGTGCTGGCCTTTTGCAAGGGGGGCCGCTGGCGGCAGATCACCGCCGAGAAGCGGACCCTGGCCAGCCGCCGGGAGATCTTGGAGCTGGCCAACGCGGGGGTGGCGGTGACCTCGGAGACGGCGGGGACCCTGGTGCGCTATCTCCACGACATCGAGGGGCTCAACTACGAGCAGATCCCCGAGCGGCGGAGCGTGGGGCGGCTGGGCTGGATCGAGGGGGAGGGGTTCTCCCCCTACGTGGAGGAGCTGGTCTTTGACGGGGACCAGAGCTTTCGCCCCTTTTTCGAGAGCGTGCGCACCCGGGGCGAGTGGGAGAGCTGGCTGGCCGTTGCCAGGGAGGTGCGCGCCGGGGAGGGGATCGCGGCGCGGATGGCGCTGGCGGCCTCCTTTGCCAGCGCGCTGGTGGGGCCGCTGGGCTGCCTGCCCTTCTTTTTGCACCTCTGGGGCGGCACCGAGACCGGCAAGACGGTGGGGCTGATGCTGGCCGCCAGCGTCTGGGCCGACCCGGAGATGGGCCGGTACATCCACACCTTCAACCCCACCGCCGTGGGGCGGGAGCGGTCGGCGGCCTTCTGCAACGCCCTGCCCCTGATTTTGGACGAGTTGCAGATCGCCAAGGACAAGCAGACCTTTGACAAGGACATCTACCTGCTGGCCGAGGGGGTGGGCCGCACCCGGGGCACCCGGGAGGGGGGGACCGACCGGGTGCCCACCTGGCACAACTGCATCCTCACCTCGGGGGAGATGCCCATCACCAGCGCCTTTTCCGGCGGGGGGGCGGTCAACCGGATCTTGGAAGTGGAGTGCGGCGAGCGGCTCTTTGCCGACCCCCGGCGGGTGGCGGCGGCGGTGCGGCTGCACCACGGCCACGCGGGGCGGCGGTTCGTGCAGCGGCTGGACGAAGCCGGACTGGCCGAGGCGGCGGCCCTCTTTGAGGGGCACCGGGCGGCTTTGGGCGAGGGGGACGCCACCGAAAAGCAGGCCATGGCGGCGGCCCTGCTGCTGACCGCCGACGAGCTGGCGACCCGCTGGCTCTTTGCCGACGGGCGGGCCCTGGAGCGGCGGGAGGTGGCGGAACACCTGCGCAGCCGCGCCAGCGTGGACCAGAACGGCCGCTGCTACGACTACCTCTGCGAGTACGCGGTGCAAAACCGCCACCGCTTCTGCGGCGAGAGCGAACAGACCGAGGTCTGGGGCGCCCTGGAGCCGGGGCGGGTCTACATGGTGCGCAGCGCCTTCGACCGCATCTGCCGGGAGGCGGGCTACGACCCCCGCGCCTTTTTGAGCTGGGCCCGCCAGGCCGGGCGGATCGATGTGCGGCCGGGAAAGGGGTTCACCCTGACCCGGCGGATCAACCACGCCCCCTGCCACTGCGTGGCGCTGCGGCTGCCCGGAGAGGAGGACGACGGGGCGGGGGAGGCGGTTTAAAGGGCGAGCGGAGCGGGTGTCGGCCGGGTTGTGGGCTGGGGAGAGAGGATGGACTTGCTGCCAAAAGAGGGGGGATATGGGGCGTTGCTGTCAGAGGGGGCGGCGGGGCGGCCCCTGTGGCGGGGCGGCTGCGGCTGGGCCCTGGGGGAGAGGCGGAGCCGCCGAAGGGGGAAGGGCTGGGGGCAGGCTGCCGCCGGTCGGGCGAGCGGGTCTGTGCCACCGTGCGAGTTGTGCGAGGAAATAGAGGGGGTCCTCTTGTGGAGAGGAAAATTTGCGCAGGGGGCGAGACTGACTTTGGGAAGGCTGGGGGGAAAAGAAATATCCCCTATAGGGGAGAAAAAGAGGTGGCACAGTTGCACGGGGGGCCAAAAAGGGGATGGGGAAGCCAAAAACGGGGTGCGAGGAGAGGTGGCACAGGGTGGCACCTTTGGCACCCGGAGGGGAGGGTGTGCCACCGTGCGAGTTGTGCGAGGAAATAGAGGGGGTCCTCTTGTGGAGAGGAAAATTTGCGCAGGGGCCGGGGCCGGTTTTGGGAAGGCTGGGGGGAAGAGAAATACTCCCTATAGAGGAGAAAAAGAGGTGGCACAGTTGCACAGGGGGTCAAAAAGGGGATGGGGAAGCCAAAAACGGGGTGCGAGGAGAGGTGGCACGAGGTAGCACCTTTGGCACCCGGAGGGGAGGGCGTGCCACTGTGCGAGTTGTGCGAGGAAATAGAGGGGGTCCTCTTGGTGGGAGGAAAATTTGCGCAGGGGGCGGGGCCGGCTATGGGAAGGTTGGGGGGAAAAGAAATATCCCCTATAGAGGAGAAAAAGAGGTGGCACAGTTGCACAGGGGGCCAAAAAGGGGATGGGAAAGCCAAAAACGGGGTGCGAGGAGAGGTGGCACGGGGTGGCACCTTTGGCACCCGGAGGGGAGAGGCGTGAGAGGATGAGAGGAGAGAAGATGGAGAGACAGCGGAGCGGCAGGGCCGAGAGGGGACGGCTGTGGGGGTGAGTTATGGGTTATACCTGGCCACCACCGCCGACGAGTGGGAGCTGCCCCTCTGCGTGGGGACGGCGCGGGAGGTGGCCGACTACCTGGGGGTGAGCCGGGCGACCCTCTACCGGGAGATCTGCCGGCCCCGGGAGGGGCTGAAGCGGGGGTACCGGGTATACAAGATCGAGGAGGACGAGGAATGACCGAGGAGAATCGGGCCAAGGTGCGGTGGCTCTCCCGCTACCAGCGGCTGGGGCAGCGGGTGGACGAGCGGTTTGAGGAGCTGGCCGCCTGGCGCAGCCGGGCCACCCGGATGGGGCCCCGCCTCACCGACGGGCCGCGCGCCCTGCGGGAGGGCAGCCGCATCGAGGAGGCGGTGGAGAGGATCATCGACATCGAGGGGGAGATCGCCCGGGAAATTGACGAGATGGCGGCGGCCCGGGGGGAGATCCGGGCCGCGGTGGCGGGGGTGGAGGACGACACCCTGGCCCTGCTGCTGGAAAAGCGCTATCTGGCGGCCAAGACCTGGGAGGAGATCGCCGGGGAGATGGGGTACAGCACCATGCAGGTATGGCGGCTGCACCAGAAGGGGCTGGAATCGCTGCCGCGGGGGGCGGAGAGGGGCTTTGGGTGACACTCGGCGGCAGGCGGGGAAAGAGGGCGGGCCCGCCTTGGGGAGAGCCGTGCGGATACATCTGGGCGCTGTTGAATGGGCGCCGCTGCGGGGAAGCGGCTGGAAGCGGGGCGTTTTGCGCCCTCTGCGGGGCTTTTTTGCTCTTCTTTCTCACCGGATGACGGTGCGGGGCGACTTTCCCCCCTCTTGTGCGGCTGGCGGGTCTTTGGCGGGGCGCGGGGACGACAGTCCGGGCGCGCAGATTTTGAAGTCCGGGGAAAGGGGCGGCAAAGGAGGGGCACATCCCGGGGATGGGCGGTCTTTCGGGGGTGCTGATTCGGCGGTGCAGCCCCTTTTTCAGGACGTGATGGAATGTTATCCTCCCCCCGTGCTACACTGTAAATGGCAAAGAATATTTTTCGGGCGGGGCCCTGCCGGCAGGCGGGGGCCCGCCTTTTGTGAAAGGCAGGCGATGCAATGTGGACGGGCGGAAAAACCTCATCCCCCTGTCCGCCCGCGACCCCCAGGAGCGCCGGGAAATCGCCCGCAAGGGGGGGCTGGCCTCGGGCGCGGCCCGGCGGCGAAAGCGCACCTTCGGGCAGGTGTTCGCCGCCCTGCTGCCCCGGGCGGTGGCGCTGGACGGGCTGGACGAGATCGCCCGGCTGGCCGAGGGGCTGGGCCCGGTCACCGCGCAGGAGGCCATCGCCCTGGCCCTCATCTGCAAGGCCATGAAGGGGGACACCCCGGCCTTCAACGCCATCCGCGACACCCTGGGCGAGAAGCCCGGGCAGAAGGTGGAGGGGGCTCTGGAGGGCCGCATCACCCTGGCCCTGGCGGGGGAGCTGGACGAGTTTGCCCAGTAGGCACATCGACCCTCGCCGGACTTTCGTGAGGGGGCGTTTTTCCGCCTGCGGCTGGCTTGCGGTTTGGCAGGCGGGGCTGCGGGGAAGTGCTCTCTCGATCCCAGTAAGGGAAAAGCGGGAAGCGGGCAAACAGCGGGGAGTCCTTGGCTGCCGAGACATGAGGCGGGAGGGGCGGATATTGCCCAGCGGGCACGTCGGCCCCGCCCGGCCTCTGCGGGTGGGCGTTTTTCCTCACCTGCGGCTGGCTTGCGGTTTGGCGGGCGGGGATTAAGCACATCGGTCCCGCTCGACCCCCTGCTGGCGGGTGTTCTTCCCCGCCTGCGACTGGCTTGTGGTTTGACAGGTGGGGGCTGCTGGGAAGTGCTCTCTCGATCCCAATAGGGGAAAAGCGGGAAGCGGGCAGATGGCAGGAGATTTTTAGACTGCTGAGACATGAGGCGGGAGGGGCGGGCATTGCCCAGCGGGCACATCAGTCCCGCCCGGCCTCTGCTGGTGGGCGTTCTTCCCGATGACGGTCAGTTTGTGATTTTGCGGGCGGGGGCCGTTGCGGCGCGCGCTCTCGATTCCGATGGGGAAAAGCGGGAGAGGGGCCGGCTTGGCAGGCGGGGGCTGCGGGGAAGCACCCCTTCCACCCCAACGGGGGAACGCGGGAGAATGGCAGAGGACAGGGGGGGCCGCAAACGGCCCCAAGACGGAGGGGGAGGGAACGGGATTGTCTGATCGGCTCATCGCACCGCCCAACCCCCGCCAGCGGGAGTTCTTCCTCGCCCGCAGCCGCTTTGTGGCCTACGGCGGCGCCCGGGGCGGGGGGAAGAGCTGGGCGGTGCGCAAAAAGGCGACTTTAATGGGGGTGCGCTACCCCGGCATCCGGATGCTGCTGCTGCGGCGGACCTTTCCGGAGCTCAAAGAGAACCACATCCTCCCCTTGCAGGGGGAGCTGAAGGGCCTTGCCGCCTACAAAGAGGGGGACAAGGCCTTTTCCTTTGCCAACGGCAGTCGGCTGAAGTTCGGCTACTGCGACAGCGAGCGGGACGTGCTCCAGTACCAGGGGCAGGAATACGACGTGATCTTTTTGGACGAGGCCACCCAGTTCACCGAGTACCAGTTTCACACCCTCACCGCCTGCATCCGCGGGGCCAACCCCTTCCCCAAGCGGATGTACCTGACCTGCAACCCGGGCGGGGTGGGCCACGGCTGGGTGAAGCGGCTGTTCATCGACCGGGACTATCGGGGGGCCGAGCGGGGGGAGGACTACGCCTTCATCCCCGCCCGGGTGTACGACAACCGGGCCCTGATGGACAGCGACCCGGGCTACCTGGCCATGCTGGAAAGCCTGCCGGACGACCTGCGCCGGGCCTGGCTGGAGGGGGACTGGAACGTCTTTGCCGGGCAGTACTTCACCGAGTGGCGGGAGGACATCCACGTCTGCGAGCCCTTTGCCATCCCGGGGCACTGGCGGCGGTACTTCGCCATGGACTACGGGCTGGACATGCTGGCGGGCTACTTCATCGCCCTGGACGAGGGGGGCCGGGCCTGGGTCTACCGGGAGCTCTACCGGCCGGGGCTCATTGTCAGCGAGGCGGCGCGGGCCATTTTGGAGGCCGCCGGGGGGGAGCCCATCGAGGGCTGGCTGGCCCCGCCGGACATGTGGAACCGCCGCCAGGACACCGGCAAGAGCGTGGCGGAGATCTTCGGGGAGGGGGGCATCCCCCTCACCCGGGCGCAGAACAGCCGGGTGAGCGGGTGGATGGACCTCAAGGAGTGGCTGCGCCCCCGGGGGGAGCCGGGGGCCCGCTGGGCGGCGCTGACGGTCTTTCGCTGCTGCCCCAACCTGATCCGCTGCCTGCCCCAGTTGCAGTTTGACGGTCGGCGGCCCAGCGACGCGGCCGGGCAGCCCCACGAGATCACCCACGCGCCGGACGCCCTGCGCTACTTTGCGGCGGGGCGGCCGGCGCCCGCTCTGCCCCCGCGGGAGGGGGAGGGAGAGCCCCCCGGCGGGGAGCTGGGCGACTTTTTACACTACGGAGGTTGAGGAGATGACGGAAGGATTGATGGCGGCGGCCCTGCTGCTGCTCTGCCTGTGCGCCCTGCTGCTCTGCGCGGCGGCCGCGGCGGGGGTGACCCTGCTCTGGCTGCGCCAGCGGCGGGGAGGGGACGAAGGAAGGGGAGAGGGGCGGCCTGGGCCGGACCGGGAGGAACTGGACCGGCAGTGGCAGAACCTCTGGGACTACGACGGCGCCCCCCAGGGCGCGCAGAGGGGGGATGAAGAGTGATCGCCACCGAGCCGGCAGAGCTCTTTCGGGAGTACCGCAAGGGCATCGAGCACAAGGAGCGCATCGGCCTGTACGAGACGGTGCGGCAAAACGAGAACTTCTACCTGGGCAAGCAGTGGGAGGGGGTGAACGCCCCCGATCTGGACAAGCCGGTCTTCAACGTGCTGGGGCGGGTGCTCTCCTACTTTTTGGCCACCATCGTCTCGGACGACGTGGCCGCCCAGGTGAGCCTGTTCGACGGCAAGCCGGACGAGGGGGAGCAGATCGCCCTGGAGGTGGTGAGCCAGCAGTTTGCCAAGATCATGGAGCAGGACGGCACCAAGGCCAAGAACCGGCTCATCGTCCGCAACGCGGCGGTGGACGGGGACGGCTTCCTCTACGCCTGGTTCGACCCGGAGGAGGCCACCGGCCAGGAGGCGCGGGGGCAGATCAAGACCGAGGTCATCGAGAACACCGACTGCTATTTCGGCAACACCCAGCGGGGGGACATCCAGTCCCAGCCCTGGGTGGCGGTGGTCTCCCGGCTGCTGCCCGACAGCGCCCGCCGCCTGGCCCCGGACGAGGAGACGGCGGCGGCCATCGTCCCCGACGGGGACGGGCGGCCGGGGCGAGAGGACGAGGACGAGGAGCGGGTGACGGTGCTGACCAAGTTCTGGAAGGTGCGCACCGGCGGGGAGACCCGGGTCTTTTGCACCCGCTGCACCGAGACGGCGGTGCTGAAGGCCCCCTTTGACACCGGCCTCACCCGCTACCCCCTGGCGGGGATGAGCTGGCAGCCGGTGAAGGACTGCTGCCACGGGCGGGCGGCCATTTCGGGGCTGATCCCCAACCAGATCTTCATCAACAAGCTGATGGCCATGTGCATGGAGCACGCCAAGCGGATGGCCTTCCCCAAAATCGTCTACTCCCGGGCGGCCTTCCCCAACGGGTGGGACAACCGGGTGGGGGTGGCGGTGGCGGCCAACGGCAACCTGGCCGACGCGGTGACGGCGAGGACGGCCACCGCGGAGATGCCGGCCCAGGTGATGACCCTCATCGACAAGGTGATCGGCTACACCAAGGACCTGATGGGCGCTTCCGACGCGGCCCTGGGCAACGTGCGGCCGGACAACACCTCGGCCATCATCGCGGTGCAGAAGGCCTCGTCGGTGCCGCTGGAATTGCAGCGGATGGCCTTTTACCAGTTTGTGGAGGACACTGTCCGCATCTTTTTGGACATGATGCGGGCCCACTACGGCACCCGCCGGGTGCTTTACCAGGACGGCGGCGGGGAGAAGCGGGAGCTGGACTTCGACTTCTCCCTGCTGGGGGAGATGTGCCTGCAGCTCAACGTGGACGTGGGGGCCTCGACCTACTGGTCGGAGCTGATGCAGGTGCAGACGGTGGACAACCTCTTTGCCCGGGGGATCATCACCGACCCGGTGACCTATTTGGAGAGCATCCCCGACGGCTATATCCGCAACAAGGCCGGGCTGATCGCCGCCCTCAAACAGGGGTGGGAGGGGCAGGCCGGGGAGCGGGAGGCCCCTTGAGGGGCGGTCCGGGGCCTGGGAGGCCCCGTTTGAGATGGCTGCGGGGGCGGCGGGCGGCGGGAAACCAACGCCGCCGGCCGCCCTTTTGCGCCCCGCCGAGAAACCAGCGGCGGGCAGAAGGAGGAGAGACGAGATGGAGAGACTGCTGAGACTGCCCTTGCAGTGGTTTGCCGAGGGGGGCGAGGAGCCCCCCGCCCCCGAGGAGGGGGAGCAGGCCCTGGGGGAGGCCGTCTGGGAGGCGGCCGAGGACGGGGGGACTCCTGCCGGAGAGGCGCCCGGGGAGGGGGAGGAAGACGAACAGGTAGTTCGCCTCACCCACCTGGGGCAGGCGCGGGAGGTGCCCCTTTCCGAGGCGGTGTCCCTGGCCCAGAAGGGGCTGGACTACGACCACATCCGCCAGGAGCGGGACGAGCTGCGCCGGGACCCGGCCTGGGAGGTGCTGGACGCCTTTGCCGCCCGCTCCGGCCTGAGCCGGGGGGAGTACGTGCGGGCCCTGAAGGAGCAGATGGCGGGGGCCGCCCCCTCGCCGGAGGAGGGGCGGCGGGCCGAGTACCGCCGCTTTTTCGAGGCCTACCCCGAGGTGGGGGTGGCGGACATCCCCGACGAGGTGTGGCGGCGGGCGGCGGCGGGGGAGCCCCTGGTGGAGGCCTACCGCCGCCACGAGAACGCCCAGCTCAAGGCCAAGCTGGCCGCGCTGGAGCAAAACGAGCGAAACCGGCAGGCGGCCGTCGGCAGTCTGGCGGGGGAGGCGGGGCAGGACGAGGCAGACCCCTTCCTCCAGGGATTTTTTGAATGAGAGAAGGAGAGAGGACTATGGCCATCAATCTGGCAAGCAAATTTTCGGACAAGATCGCGACCGCCTTCACCCACGGCAGCTACGTGAAGGCCCACACCAACGGCGACTACAAGTTCACCGGCGTCAAGACCCTGGAGGTGGTGACCCCCCAGACCGTGCCCATGGCCGCCTACAGGCGCACCGGCACCAACCGCTACGGCGAGCCCCAGGAGATGCAGGACACGGTGCAGACCTTCACCCTGGAGGTGGACGAGGGCTTCTCCCTCACCGTGGACAAGGGGAACAACTCCGAGCAGATGGGGGTGAAAAACGCCGGGCGGATGCTGCGGCTGCAGCTGGACGAGCAGGCCATCCCCAACATGGACAAGCGGGTCTTTGCCCAGGTGGCCCAGCAGGCCGGCAGGGTGGCGGGCATCGCCAAGCCCACCAAGGCCACGGTGGTGGACATGGTGGCTGCCGCCGGGGAGTTTTTGGACGAGAACATCGCCCCGGACGAGGGGCGCTTCCTCTTTGTGACCCCGGAAGTCTACCGGCTGATCAAGGGCTCGGACGAGTTCATCGCCATCGGCGAGCTGGGCAAGAAGTCGGTGGCCAAGGGCGAGGTGGGGGAGCTGGACGGCAACGCGGTCATCAAGGTGCCCTCCCGCTACTTCCCCGAGGGGGTCTACTTTGAGCTGTGGCACCGCTCGGCCGTGCTGGAGCCGGCCAAACTCCACGACACCCACCTGCACCTGGACCCTCCGGGCATCTCCGGCCACCTGCTGGAGGGGCGCAACATCTACGACGCCTTTGTGCTGGGTGCCCGCTCCGGGGCCTGCTACGCGGCGGTGGACAGCGCCGCCAAGCTGGGGGCGGTGAGCATCGCCAAGGCCAGCGGGGCCATCACCTGCGAGGGGGCGGGCAAGATCCTCTACACCACCGACGGCACCGATCCCCGCTACTCCAAGACCGCCCAGGTCTACGCCGCCGCCCTGGGGGCCATTCCCGCCGGCACCACCATCAAGGCGGTGGCCTATGCCGAGGGCAAATTCCCCAGCGACTTGGCCGAGCTGGTGGCCTAGGATGACCGCCGACGACCTCTACGGCGCCGCCCTGGCGCTGATGGCCGAGAGCCGCGACCGGGCCAAGGGCTACCGGGACAAGCTGGTGCCCCTGGTCAACCTGCTGCTGGCCGGGGCCTACCCGGCGGAACAGGCCCTGCGGCGGGCCAGGGGACACCCTCCCCTGGCCGCCCTGCCCCACATCGCCACCGAGGGGGAGGAGCTGCCCTACCGGGAGGAGCTGCTGGCGGGGGCCCTGCCCTACGGGCTGGCGGGGATGCTGGTGATGGATGACGACCCGGGCAAGGCCAACTACTTTAACGCCGTGTACGACGCGGCCCTGGCGGCCCTCTCCCCGGCGGACTTCGTGCCGGTGGCCGACTGCTACGGGGGGGACGGGCGATGAGCCGCTACCAACTGCCCGCCGGCCGCCCCCTCGCGCCGGTGGTGATCCAGCAGTTTCGGGGGGTGGACTTTTCCTCCGACAGCACCCAGGTGGATGTCAGCCGCTCCCCCGACGCGCTGAACATGATCGCCGACCAGGCCTTCTTCCCGATCAAGCGCACCGGCTACAAGCGGGTGGCCCGGGGCAGCGGCCGGGTCTGGGGGCTGCACAGGCTGGCCGGGGGCGGCGGGGAACAGCTGCTGGCCCACATCGGCACCGCCCTCTACCGGGTGGGGGCGGACGGGGGGCTGACCCAGCTCTGCACCGGGATGGCGGCGGGGCGCTCCCGCAGCTTTGTGATGGGGGATTGCCTCTACCTGCTGGACGGGGTGACCTACCGCCGCTACGACGGCGCGGCCGTCCGCCCGGTGGCCGAGGTGGCCTACCTGCCGACGGTGCGCATCGGCGCGCCCCCGGCGGGGGGCGGCAAGGCCTTTGAGGCGGTGAACCTGCTGACCCCGGGCCGGAAGGAGAGCTTTCAGGCCGACGGGTCGTCCACCGCCTTTCAGCTGAGCACCGGCGGGCTGGACGGGGCGGCGGTGACGGCGGTGGTGGCAGGGGCCGCCAAGGCCGAGGGGACCGACTTCACGGTGGACCGGGCCGCGGGGCGGGTGACCTTCAAAACAGCGCCCCCCAAGGCGGTGCAGAACGTGGACAACGTGGTCATCACCTACCGCAAGACGGTGGCCGGCCACCGGCAGAAGATCGACGGCTGCCGGCTCTTCGGCATCTACGGCGGGAAAAACGACACCCGGGTGTTCCTGGCCGGGAACGCCGCGGAGAAGAACGTGGACTGGCAGTCGGGGCTGTACGACCCCACCTACTTCCCCGACACCGGCTACACCAAGGTGGGCGGGGACGCCAGCGCCATCATGGGCTACGCAAGGCAGTACGAGACCCAGATCATCCTCAAGGAGGACAACGACCAGGACGCCACCCAGTTTTTGCGCACCTTTGAGCTGGACGGGGAGGGGGGCCCCCTCTTCCCCCTGCAACAGGGGGCGGCGGGGGCCGGGGCGGTGAGCAGCGACAGCTTTCAGGTGCTGGAGGACGCCCCCCTCTTCCTCTCCCCCGACGGGGTGTATGGGGTGGCGGGGACGGCCGTGACCCAGCAGCGGATGCTGCGGCACTGCTCCCGCCGCATCGACAACCGGCTGCTGGGGGAGCCGGGGCTGGCGGAGGCCGCGGCCTGCGTCTTTCAGGGGCGGTACTACCTGGCGGTGAACGGCCACTGCTACCTGGCGGACAGCCGCCAGGTCTACCGGGACGGGGGGAGCGCCCAGTACGAGTGGTACTACTGGGACAACATCCCCGCCGTCTGCTGGTGCGCGCTGGGGGAGAGCCTCTACTTCGGCACGGCGGACGGGCGGGTCTGCCGCTTCTGCCGGCCGGAGGAGGAGGGGGCCTACCGGGACGACGGGGCCCCCATCGAGGCCTACTGGGTGACCCCCTACCTGCACTTCGGCACCTGGACGCGCTACAAGACGGTGCGGGATGTCCACGTGGCCCCGCTGCCCTACCAGCGCAGCGGGATCGAGGTGTATTACAGCTCGGACGAGGAGGGGGAGCGGCTGGTCGCCCAGGAGAACATCGACCTGTTCGACTGGGAGCGGATGGACTTCGGGCGGTTCTCCTTTCGCACCATCCAGGTGCCCAGCGTGCTGGCCACCGGGGTGAAGGAGCGGAAGATCCAGCTCTTTCAGCTGAAGCTGCGCAACGCCCAGCTGGACGAGCCCTTCGGGTTCGTGTCCATCTCCATCACCTACGGGGTGGGGGGAAAGGTCAAGTAGAGGAGAGGAGGGCATTCGTGCTCAAAGACAGAAAGATAACGGGGTTTGCAAAGCCGGTGAGCGCGCTGGCGGACACCCCCAAGATGAGCGCCCAGAAGCTCAAGGAGTGGTTTGACTCCAACTCCACCGTGGAGCTGAAGACCGCCCTCAACGGGGTGGTGGACGACCTGGTGGGGCCGGGGGGCGCGGAGAACATCGGCACCGAGTACGGGGCGCTGGCGGACGTGCTGACCTACCTGCGGGAGAAGACCGGCAGCGACAAGGAGTACGGGGAGTTCCTCTCCTTTTTGGCCCGGCACACCGCCATGGCGGCCGAGGCCTACGAGGGGTACGCCGCCGAGGTGGCGGGGCGCTCGGAGGAGGCCCAGTTGGAGCTGGTGAACTTTTTGGCCTGGATCGAGGCCAGCAAGGCCCGCTCCGCCGCCGAGATGCGCGCCTGGCTGGAGGGGGTGCAGGAGATCCTCTCCGGCGACGCGGCGGGGAAGCTGCTGGTGCTGATCCAGGCGCTGGAGGGGCGGCAGCCCACCCAGCAAATCGGGAGCTTGACGGGGGTGGCGGAGGCCGACGGCAGGGTTGCCGAGTGCGCCCTCTACGCGGCGGAGTACGCCTGCGGGGTGGGGGGCATCGGCGACGGGCCCTGCGGCGGCGGGCCGCTGGTGAGCCAGCCGGTGGAGACCGAGCAGGATCTTGACGGGACGCTGCAGGTCTCGACCCTGCCCCGGTGGGGCGAGATGAAGGAGGTTCACCGGCTGGGCGGGGGGCAGTACGCCTTCTGCGGCGAGAGCGGGAGCCAGAGTCTGCTGTTGACAGTGAGATGAGGAGGAGAAGATGCACAGATTTGTAAAGGGGGAGCTCAACTGGGTGGAGCCCCTGAACCAGAATTTCGAGGAAGCGGCAGCCCACGCCGCGGCCCAGGACAACCCCCACGGGGTGACGGCCGAGCAGCTGGGGGCCCCGACCAAGGCGTACGTGGATGCGCAATTGTCGAATAAGGCGGACGTGGGGACTCAAGATTGGCTTTCCCTTGAAAAAATTGTACAGCCAGGTTTCTTCGCAGAGCGCGATTACGGCGGATACCGAAAGGATCCATTCGGTCGAGTAGAAATTTTTGCTTCAATCACAAAAGGAGGACAGGCAATTGGCTCGGATGATTGGTTTCTTACCTTTCCGATAGGGTTCCGCCCGCCCCAAGACATGGTTTGCACTGTATATCCTTACTATTCAGGGGCAATTCAGGGTCCTCATACTGCCTGCATATACGCCGGCGATGGAGTCATGAAAATATCCGGTCCAAGTTGGCCTGAGAAATCTACCACTATTCGGATGAACATTTCTTTCCCGACTTTCCCGACTTAATTTGTCGCGGCAATCAACTCAGACTGAAAAGGAACAGGTCGCTGAAGCGCCACCTGTTTCAAAAAAAGTTTTGTGCCCCACCCGACTAAACAGCACATCTCCATTTGCAGCCACCACCAGTCTGGCGGTGTAGTGCGTCGCTGAATCGCAGGATTGAGAAGCGGTAAATTCTAGATTCCTATCTGGTCGAAAGCCCACAGGTAAAACAAAAATAGGGCTCTCGACTTGCGATTTTGCCCACCCTTCGATGTAGACACAATTCAATCCCTTTCGGTAGCGGACAACGCTGTAATCCGCAGAAGTCGCTCCATTTAGAAGCGCTGGGTAAATCCATTCAGAGGGTTTCACGTCCGCCTTATTCGACGAATGCGTATCTGCTATCTGCAAAATGGGGACATTCGCAAAAAAATGTTGGTTTTAAGCCGTTTGGAAGCACTTTGTTTTTCCTTTTAGGAATCAGTAACAAGTACCCAATTGGCTTAACATGCGGTGTGGTTGGCGACTTAAAAGCCTTGGCCGATTCAACCTAGTCGAATAAGGCGGACGTGGTAGACGGAAAAATCACTCCGATGCCGACGGCGCAGGACGTGGGAGCTTTGGTACAGGAGTCTGGGAAATGGGTACCTCAGTTTGTCGGTGCAGATGGCGGCGCAGCCATTACCGCGGGGGCTTATGGCATGTACAGCCGTACTGGGAATGTTGTAACAGTGGGCTTTGATATCATTTGGAGGAGTGCCGGTACACTGCAGGGGCTTGTCTGTCTGGGAGGCTTTCCCTTTTGCATGGGTGGGCCGACAGGCGCCGCTCGCTCCTATTTTGTAGGTTACAAATACAAATTGACTTTCTCCGTTGACGGAGCACTATTTTTGACCTCTCCTGGAGACGGTTCAACAGCATATATCAGAATACAAAACGGCAATTCCTTTTCCAATTTAGATGCCAGCTCATTTCAAGAGGGGACAGAAATAGCCGGTACAATCACCTACCTCACCTAGATTTTACAAAAAAGTCTTAATGTGCCAAAACATCGCTAAATTTAAGCTGTTTATTTTATCAATCCATTTATGGGTGATTACATTGGCCCCCCACGTCCGCCTTATTCGACTAGTGCGGCGCGGGCGCTCCTTTTTGCTATACTGAAAAGCAAAAAGGAGTTTTTACTGTGGACGCAAAATCAGAACTCACCGGTGCGCTTTTGGCCGCCTTTCCCGGGCTGGAGGAAGCCCGCTTGGCGGAGGTGCTCGCCCCCTATCAAGTGGGCAGGGAGGATGCGGGCGGGCGGAGCAACCTGCGCCGCCGCATCCGCCAATTCCTCACCGCCAAGCGCATCGACGGCCTCTCGGAGAAGACCCTCAAAAACTACTCCTACGACCTGGCTATCTTTGAGGGACAGGTGAAAAAGCACATCGCCAAAATCAATACCGACGACATCCGCGAGTACATTGCCTACCTCTACGACGAGCGGGGGAACGCCGATTCCAGCGTGCAGACCAAGATCAACACCCTGCGCTCCTTTTTTAGCTGGAGCCGGGACGAGGGCATCGTCAAGCGCAACCCCATGAGCAAGATCAAGTCGATGAAGCTGGACAAAAAGCACGCCCGCAAGCCCCTCACCAGCGAGGAGGTGGAGCGGATGCGCGACGCCTGCCGCACCTACCGCGAGAAGGCGATGCTGGAGTTTTTCGTCTCCTCCGGCGTCCGGCTCGACGAGGCCGCCACCATTGAGGTGGACAGCCTCAACCTACAGGACCGCAGCGTCACCGTCCACGGCAAGGGGGACAAGAGCCGCACCGTCTACTTCTCGGTGCGCGCCCGGCTGATGATCGAGCTGTACCTGAAGGACCGGCGGGGGGGCAGCGCCCTCTTCGCCAGCGGCAGGCGGCCCTACGGCGCCATCAAGCACCGGGCCATCGAGCGGATCATCCAGGGCATCGGCGAGCGGGCGGGGCTCAACCACCGGGTCCACCCCCACCTGCTGCGCCACACCTTTGCCACCGCGGCCTACGACAAGGGGATGGACCTGTCCATCCTCCAGCGGCTTCTGGGCCACGAGGAGCTGGACACCACGCAGATCTACGCCGAGATCAGCGTGGAGCATATACGGCGGCAGTACGACAAGTTCGTGGCCGCCTGACCGAGGGGGCGTCGAAGGGCGTCCCCTCCTCCTCTTTCGGGGGAGGAGGGGGCCGGCGTCTGGACTGAAAAGAGGAGGAAGAGGAGAATGTACACCTTTGTGAAGGGCGAACCCGGCTGGGTGAAGCCCCTGAATGAAAACTTCGAGGAGGTAGCGGCCCATGCCGCCGTTCGGGACAACCCCCACGGGGTGACGGCCGAACAGGCGGGGGCAATGCCAGCCACCCCTACAAAAATGCTGTACCAGCCCACAGTGACCTCGGGTTGGGACAACGCCGACAACTACACTGTGCCCGGTGAGATGGTGGACATCCCGTCTGCCACCACGGCAAAATCGGTTGACAACCTGCCCTGTGTCGACAGTGGGATGCTGCGGGTATACGGCAGCTTGGCTGACGGGGGCAGCGATTTGGTGCAGACCTATGAGTGTTACACCGTGGGCGGTTGGTGGGTGCGCCGTCGTCTGTCCGGAGTGTGGTCATCCTGGTCGCCCTCCAGCGGCATTCAGTCCGGCAGCAACGCCAACGGCAGTTGGACCAAATTCCCGGATGGGACGATGATCTGCCGGGCTGCCAAGGCCTACACGATACAGTCTTCCGAAATCACCATCACATTGCCGGTGGCCTTTGCAGCGGCTGACTACGTGCCGACGATATCGTTTCAGTGGGTTGGCACCTCGGCCGCCCTTGGAGCCATTCGCGGCATTACAGTGAACGGGTTTTTGGTGCGTGTTTCAGATGCGGTCAATGATGTCACCTATCCCAACGGCACACAGTTGACAATGAACTATATCTGCGTCGGCCGCTGGAAATAGACAGAGGCGCCGGCAGTCCAGTCGAGGGCTCGGGGAGACTGTTGGCGGCCCGCCCCTCCTCTTTCGGGGAAGGGGGACGCTCAAAAAGAGAAGAGGAGGAAGAGAAAATGTACACCTTTGTAAAGGGCGAACCCAACTGGGTGGAGCCCCTGAATGAAAACTTTGCGGAGGTGGCGGCCCTGGCCGGGGCGGCTGTCCCCGCAAGCGAGAAGGGGGCGGCCGGCGGGGTCGCGACCCTGGGCAGCGACGGGAAGTTGGCGCAGATGCCGACGGCAAATGACATAGGGGTATTTACTGGATTTCGGCCGACATCATGGACAATGGCGCCTCGGGTGGTGACAGACAACAAGGGGTTCCAGGACATCTCTTTTGACTTTTCTACAGATAAGAATTTCCTCGCATCTATCGCATCCAATCCTCATAGAGGGGGCGCGCCCCAATATCGTGCATCTTATGTGCTGTTGGTATGCCCCGTAGTAGATTATCTCAATAACCAACTGACTGTGAAAGTTGTGTTGGATATTTTGGCGGCGCATAATACAGCTGTTATTAATGGACGAGCACCAGAAGTTAAGTTGGCGTCAGGCAGTGCGGATATGCCATGGTCACAGTGGGCAAGCAACCGCAAGGTCACCCTGTCTATCCCATATATGCGCGGCAGCGAGGCTGCTGATAATTCGGAAAACTGGACGGTCAAGGTTTGGTCAATAGAATAGGAGAGGTGCAAAATGGCACTTGAAAAACAAATCACCTATGACAATGGCACCACCGCCAGCCGCCACCGCATTGACGGGCTGCCGGTGCGTTACCAGCAGGGCGAGGGTGCAGAGGTGACCGCAACCCTGTACAGCTACCTCAACGCCAACACTAGGGGCAGTGCTGCAAGAGCGCCTGTTACCACCACGGGCATCACTATGGGGCTGTTCGAATCCCAGAGCAACGGCAACCTCCGTGAGGCCATGTACACCGAGATCAAGTCCCTGCCCAAATGGGCAAACGCGGCCGACTGCTGAAAGGAGAAAAGAATGGAGTTCAAAGGAATCGACGTCTCCAGGCATCAGGGGTCCATTGACTGGGAAAAGGTCAAGTCCTCTGGAGTGCAGTTCGCCCTGCTCCGGGCGGGGTATGGCTCGGACCGGGAGGGCCAGGACGACGCGCGCTTTTTGCAAAACATGGCCGGGTGCGAGGCGGCGGGTCTCCCCTGGGGGGCCTATTTGTACAGCTACGCCATGAGCCTAGAGGAGGCCGAGAGCGAGGCCGCCCACCTGCTGCGGCTGCTTCGCGGCAAAAAGCCCAGCTACCCCATCGTCATCGACATGGAGGACGCCGACGGCTACAAGGCCAAGCGGGGCGGCATCGGCCGGCAGTTGGCCACCGACATTGTAAAGACCGTCTGCGCCCGGCTGGAGGGGGCGGGCTACTACGCCATGTGGTACGCCAACTGGGACTGGCACCAGAACCGGCTGTGCGCCGACCAGTTGGCAAAGTACGACTTCTGGCTGGCCCACTGGGGGGTGGAGGGGTCCAACCTGCCCTGCGGCATCTGGCAGCACACCAGCGACGGGGCGGTGCCGGGCATCTCCGGCCGGGTGGACTGCGACATCGCCTACAAGGACTACCCGGCCATCATCCAGGCCGCTGGGCTCAACGGCCGGGGTCAGGGCGGCGAAGGCGAGAGCGGGGGCGGTGAAGAGGGGGAGGCCGAGCGCCCTCTCGTCCCGCCCAGGCCAGTAGAGGACAGGACCTACACGGTGCAAAAGGGTGACACCCTCTGGGGGATCGCCCGGGCCCACGGCACCACGGTGGCCGCTCTGGCAGAGTGCAATGGGATCGCCGATCCCGACCGCATCTACCTCGGGCAGGTGATCCAAATCGGGAGCGGGAGCTCCACCTCGACTGCGCCGACGGGCGGCAGGACCTACACCGTTCAAAAGGGGGACAGCCTCTGGGCCATCACCGCCCGGGAGCTGGGCAGCGGCGGCAGATACGGGGAAATCAAGGCAGCAAACGGCCTGTCCGGGGACACCATCTACCCCGGGCAGGTGTTGGATATTCCGAGATAGGGGGAGCGGAAGTGGAACAGATGACACACATCAAGGCGTGGGTGCTGGCGGCTGTGGGGACAGTGGGCGGCGCGATCTCCGCCGCAATGGGGGGATGGTCGCAGATGCTCACAGCCCTGCTCATCGTCATGGGGGCCGACTACCTGACCGGGCTGGTGGTGGCGGGGGTCTTTCACCGCTCGGGCAAGTCGGCAGACGGCTCGCTGGAGAGCCGGGCGGGGTTCAAGGGCCTCTGCCGCAAGGGGGCCATGCTGCTGGTGGTGCTGCTGGCGGCCCGGTTGGACCTGGTGATGGGCACCGGCTTCATCCGGGACGGGGCGGCCCTGGCCTTTCTGGCCAACGAGCTGCTCTCGGTGGTGGAGAACGTGGGGCTGATGGGAGTGCCGGTACCCAAGGTGATCGCCGGCGCCATCTCGGTGCTCCAGTCCCGGGCGGACGGGGCCGGAAAGTCGGAGTGAGAGGGGCCCTGCCGTCCGGCGGGGCCTTTTTTGAGTGAAGGAGGGGACGCCATGTCCAGTTATATTGACCAGCTGCGCCAGTCGATGGAGGAGGAGAAGCGGCTGTACGAGTTGGCCCAGGCCCAGCAGACGGCCGCGCTGAACCAGCAAAAAGACCCCATCAAGGAGGCGGCCGCCAAGTTGCGGGGGGACACCTACACCAACGCCCGCCTCTCGGCCATCGGCAACAACGAGGTGCTGGCCCAGAAGGGGCTGGCCGGCGGGGTCTACCAGGAGCCCCGCTCGGGCTATTCCGAGACCTCCCGCATCCGCCAGGACACGGCGCTGCGGGGCTCGCTGAACGCGGCCGATTTGGAGGAGGCAAAGAAGATCGCCGAGATCGAGGCCAAAATCAAGGACCTGGGCTACGACACCGGCAAGCAGATCGCCGCCTCCACCTCCCGCTGGAATGAGAAGATCGCCGCCGCCGTGCAGGAGGAGGAGCTGCGCCGCCTGCAGCGGGAGCGGGAGGACCAGCTCCGCCGCCAGCAGCAGGAGAGAGAGGACCAGCTGCGCCGGGAGCAGCAGGAGAGAGAGGATCGCATCCGCAAGGAGGAGCAGGCCTTTCAGCGGGAGCTGGCGAATGCGGCGGCCGCCAGCGCCCGCTCCAGCGCGCCCAGCTACGCCCAGGCAGGCGGCGGCTCGACGGCCCGCAAGGCGGGGCTGACGGCGGCCGACAAAAAGCTCTACTCCCGCTCCCTGATCGACCGGGTGGACAGCTACGCCCAGTCGCTGGGGGTGGGCCGGGCCGGCACCTACAGCCAGATCGAGCAGATCCAGCGGCAGGCCTGGGCCAAGGCCCTGGAGGATCTGCGGGCGCAGTTTGGCGGCAGCGACTTTGCCGCCATCGCCGGGCTGGCGGGCGCCCCCAGCGACCTGTATTGACAGATGGAGGGAGAGGAAGAGATGGAGCGATTTCGCCTGTTGAGCGAAGAGGAGGAGCGGCTGTTGGACCGGTTGGGTCAACATGGAGGCGGGGGACGGCCCTCTGCCTTTGACCCCGAGCGGGCGGCCGCCGAGGCGTACGCCATCGGCCGGATGGAGCGGGCGGGGACCGCCACCGACCGGCAGAGGGAATACCGGGAGGACCTGGTGCGCCGGGCCAGGGAGGAGCGCCTTGCCCGGCAGGACGCGTCGCTGGACGAGGCGGCCCAGGCCTACCTGCTGCGCCAGGGGGGCTATGCCGCCCAGGCCGAGCCCCACGCCCAGCAGTCGCGGGAGGAGCGGGCGCAGTCCCGCCGCTACAGCGACGCCGCCAACTGGCTGAAAGGCGCGGTGCCGGCGGCAGAGGCGCAGAGGGAGTTGGAGGGGCTGCAGGCGGCGCGCCGGAACAGCGACTACGAGGAGCTGGCCGCCCAGGGGAAAAGCCTGGACAGCGAGCCCCTCTTCACCCGGGGAGCGGTGAAAAACCCGGTGGAGTTTGCCCACCGCAACCCCGGCGCCTTTGCCTTTGTGGACAATGGGGCCGGCGGGGTCCCGATCACCTACAACGACGGCGCGCAGGCCAAGTACCGGCAGTTGTCCGACCAGGAGCGAAAGGACTACAACTACTACCTGGGAAAGGGCGACCGGGCGTCGGCGGATCGGTACCTGGAGCTGCTGGACCGCTCCCTCAACCGGCGGGAGGGGGAGGAGCTGGCCGAGCAGGTGAAGGAGGACGCCCGCGAACACCCGGTGTTGGGGGCGGCGCAGAGCGTCCTCGCCGGCGGCGTGCTCGGTCCGCTGGCCGTCCTCCCCATCGTCGGGCAGGGCCTGAAAAACGCCGTGGCGGGGGAGTACGAGCCGGTGGACCCCCACAACCCCTTCTTTTCCGGCGCGATTGCAAAAAATGCCGGGCGGGAGGGGCTGACCGAGGGCCGACCGGCGTGGCAGCAGATGCTCATCAACGGCGCGCTGGACATGGGGGAGTCGCTCACCCACGCCCCGGCGGGCGCCCTTGCGCCGGCCCTGGACATCGCCCAGGCAGCGGGGGAGAGCGGCTGGCGGGCGGCTGCCAACGGGGGCACCGCCGATGAGGCCCTGTTGGCGGCCACTGCCGGAGGGGCTTCAGAGTGGCTGGCGGGGAAACTGCTCCCGACAGGGGAGACCGAGCCCGGCCTGGTGGGAGATTTGCAGAAAGTCGCCGCAGACAGAAAGCGGGCAGCCCTCTCCGGCGCAGTGGACAGCGCCGCCGAGACCGCCCTTTTGGGGAGCCGCTCCAGTTATGCCCGCTACCGGGACGCCCTCATCGACCGGGGACTCTCCCCCGAGGAGGCGGAGTGGCAGGCCCTGCGGACCTTTTTTGTGACCCGGCCGCAGGGGTTTGACAGCGACTTCGTCTCCGGTGCCAAACAGCCGTTTGCGCCCCTGCCTGTTCTTCCCACCCTCCGGCGCTGAGAGTGCAGGAGGCGAGAGCCGCCCGCCCCATAAAGGAAGGGGTGGGCGGTTTTTTTTGTTGTCTGCGGGGAAGCGTGCCCTGTCACGCCACCGGTGGGCGCGGGCGGCTATCTGTTGCCCACGGGGAGGGATATTTCATCCCTCCGCCAGCGGGAGGGCGGGCAGCCCTCTTCGGCGCGGCAGACAGCGCCGCCGAGGCCTCCCTTTTTGTGTGCCGCTCCAGCATGTCCGCTGCCGGGGCAGCCTTCATTGACCGGAGCTTCTCCCTGAAGGCGGCGGAGAAGCAGGCGCTGAGGGCCTTTTTGTGACCCGGTCACGGGGCTTTGACGGTGCGCCGGTGCCCGGCGACAAACAGCCGTCGGTACCTCTGTCCGCCTCCCCTCCGCCCGCCGCTGGGGGAGGAGAAGGGGAAAGCCGCCCGCCCCGTGGAAGAGGGGCGGCGGAGGAACCGGTGCAGTGGGCCTTCTTGTGGCCTGGCCACAGGGGTTTGACGGCGCACTGGTGCCCGGCGGCAAGCGGCCGTCGGTACCTCTGCCGCCTCCCCTCCGTCCGCCGCTGGGGGAGGAGAAGGGGAAAGCCGCCCGCCCCGTGGAAGAGGGGCGGCGGAGGAACTGGTGCAGTGGGCCTTTTTGTGGCCCGGTCACAGGGCTTTGACGGCGCGCCGGTGTCCGGCGACAAGCGGCCGTCGGTACCTCTGCCGCCTCCCCTCCGCCCGCTGCTGGGGGAGGAGAAGGGGAAAGCCGCCCGCCCCGCGGAAGAGGGGCGGCGGAGGAACCGGTGCAATGGGCCTTTTTGTGGCCCGGTCACAGGGCTTTGACGGCGCACTGGTGTCCGGCGACAAGCGGCCGCTCGCGCCCCTGCCCATCCTGTCCTCCCTTCGGCGCTGGGGGAAAAGGCGAACACTGTCTGCCACGCAGGGAGGGGCGGCCGCCCTTTTCAGTGCGGTAGACGCCGCTGAGACCGCCCTTTTGGGGAGCCGCTCCGGCTGTGCTTGCCATCGGGACGCCCTCTCTGGCCAGGGGCGGGCGTCTTTTCTGTTGCCCCTACAGGAGGCGGGAGGCGTTGGCGCTCCTCCGCGGGGGCGAAGGGCGAAGTGGGGGAGCGGGTCGCCCGCCCCCGCTGCTTTTTTATGCAATCACCCCAGAATTTTACTGCTTTGTTGTGCCAAAGTGCCGATATCCCGCGCCGCCCCTTTTCAAGGGCTGCAGCCGGGCGGTATAATGGAAAACGACAACGGTTATTTTGTCAGACAATGTGACTGAAGGGGTGTAATTTCATTGGATCAAATTGAGAAAAAGATCATCGAGACCATCGACCAAAACCGCGAGCAGATCGTGGCCTTTGGCCGGGATATTTGGCATCACGCCGAGCTGGGGTACCGGGAGTTCCGCACTGCTGGCAAGTTCAACGAGCTGCTCAAGAGCCTGGGGATGGAGGTGGACGAGGGTCTGGCCATCACCGGGGCCAAGGGCTACTTAAAGCCCAAGGGCACCGCCGGCCCCACCGTGGCCGTCATCGGCGAGCTGGACGCCCTGCCCATCGCCAACCACAAGGACACCAACCCCGAGACCGGCGCCGCCCACTGCTGCGGCCACCACGCCCAGCTGACCGCCACCATCGGCGCGGCCCTGGCCCTGAGTGTGCCCGAGGTCAAGGAGGCCCTCGACGGCAACGTGGTCTTCATGTCCACCCCGTCGGAGGAGTTTGTGGACATCGACTACAAAAACGGCCTGCGCAAAGAGGGCAAGGCCCGCTACGGCGGCGGCAAGTGCGAGCTCATCCGCATCGGCGCCTTTGAGGACATCGACGTGGCCCTGGGCCACCACAGCGACACCGACACCGAGCACGACGCCATCATCATGAACTGCTCCTCCAACGTCTTTGTCAACAAGACCGTCAAGTTCAAGGGCCGCAAGGCCCACGCCGCCGGTTTCCCCGAGAAGGGGGTCGACGCCCTCAACGCCGCCGAGCTGGCCCTGCACGGCATCGCCCTGCAGCGGGAGAGCTTCCGCGACGAGGACACGGTGCGCTGCCACGGCTACTACCTCAAGGGCGGCGACGCGGTCAACATCATCGCCGACGACGTGGTGCTGGAGTACTGCGTGCGCGCCAAGACCATGGAGGCGGTGAAGGACGCCAACGCCAAGGTCGACCGCTCCTTCAAGGCCGGGGCCCTGGCCACCGGCTGCGGGCTGGAGATCGAGACCCTGCCCGGCTACTTCTCCACCCAGCCCTGCCCCGACGTGTCGGCCCTGCAGGCCGCCCTCGACGCCGTGGGCGAGGAAAGGCCCCTGCGGGTCAAAGAGGTCCCGGCCAGCGAGCACATCACCGGCTCCACCGACTTTGGCGACGTGTCGGCCATCATGCCCCTGATCCAGTTTTACACCACCGGCCTCACCGGCCAGCTGCACAACAACAACGTGGAGGTGGTGGACGAGGAGATCGCCTACATCCTGCCCGCCAAGCTCTTCGCCCTCACCGCCTACCACCTGCTCAAGGGCGACGCCGCCGGCGCCCGGCACCTGATGGAGATCTACCAGCCCAAGCTCGACCGCGAGAGCTATGTGGAGTACATGGAGAGCATGCTGGGCACCATCGAGATGGAGATGGACCCCCTGCCCCTGCTGGAGGACTAGTTTCCCCCTGAGCGCTTGCACAAGAGAAAGCGCCCTGGCTTATTTGCCGGGGCGCTTTTTTGGCGGGCGGGGAGGGGGGAAGAGGCCCCGGGCGGGCGCCCCGCCGGGAAGGCTGCCGGGTGTCGCGGGCATGCGCGCCTCCCCGCCGGGCGGGGGCGGGGGGCTTTTGCGGAGGGGGCCCCATCTGGTCGCCTTGTCGCTGCCAATCTGCCGCTGCCGCGGGAGGGGCGCTTTGAGGGAAACGCCCTCTCTGCGAGAAGGGCCAGGCGCGGGGGAGAGCGGCGGCTTTCCCCCTTTTTGTCTGCCCTGCACAGCCCGGGCAGTCGGCTTGACACCCTTTTGGCGGGCGCGCCCGCCTCGCCGCCGGATGCTTTCCTCCGCCCGGCGGGGAGGACCCGTTCCCGGCGGGGGGATCGGCCGCCCAGCGCCTCCCTCTCTAGCTGGGCGTCATCTCTGCACAGGGGGTGTTTGGGAGAAGGGGAGGGGAGCGCGCCCGGGCGTTCGGCCTCTCGCCGGGCTGTTGCCGCAGAGAGTGGCCGTTTGCCGGCCTCCCCCTCCGCAGAAACGGCCCTCTTCCAGGCAGCCCGATGCCTGGGCCGCGCGCGCACCGCAGCACCCTCTGCCCGTCGCCGTACTTGTAGTAGCGAGCAGACCGATGTCTGGGACGCGCGCGCGCCGCCGGACATCCGGGTCCTCCCTCTGCCGCCGCACCGCCCGGGTCCCCCCTTCTGCCCCGATGCACTGCCCGGCTCCCCTCTAGCCGGCCCGCCCCCCTCCGCCCCTGTGTTCGGGCCGGGCGGACTGGCCCGCAGGGGCGCGCCTCCCCGCCGGGCAGGGGGGCGCGCCGCGCCCCATCCCCGCCCCTTTTCCTTTTTCCCCCTTTTTGAGAGTAGATTTGGTTGACCATCCCGGACAGAGGTCGTATAATAAAATAAATGAATCGCCTGCCGCAGCCGCGGCGGGCGATGTTGGGATGGGGCAATATGGACAGACAAATGGGCGGCGACGAGACCGCCATCTACGCAATCGATGGGGACTACCGGATCGTCCACTTCAACCGGGTGCTGAAGGCGATCTTTCCCGAACTGCAGCTGGGCCAGCTCTGCTACCATGCCCTCTGCCGGGAGGAGGGGCCCTGCCCCGGCTGTCCCCTGCACAGAAAACAGGGCGAGGGGACGGTCTTTTACAACAAGTGGCTGCGCCGCTGGGTCGAGGTCAGCACCGGCAAGTTGGATTGGCCCGGCGCGGGGGAGTGCGACATCGTCCTCGCCCGGGAGATCCGGGAGGACAACAAGGGCCTCTTCTACGGCCTCACCAGCCTCTCGGTCTACGACGAGCTGTTCGAGCTGGACTTGGGGGAGGACCGCTACCGCATCCTCTACCACGAGGAGGGCAAGTACGTCATCCCCGCCCGGGAGGGGCGGCTGACCCACCTGGTGGGCGAGGTGGCCGAGGGGATGGTCCACCCCGGCGACCGGGCCGCCTTCCTGCGCTTCTGGGCGCTGGAGGACCTGTTGGAGCGGCTGGAGGGCGAAGGCTCCATAAAAGGGGAGTTTCGCAAGCGCTGCGCCGACGGCAGCTGGCGCTGGGTGCTGCAGACGGTGGTCCCCCTGCGCCACGCCGCGGGGGAGGGGCAGGTGGTCCTCTGCTTCGTGCAGGACATCGACAGCCAAAAGCGCAAGGAGATAGAGGAGAGCGCCGCCCTCGCGCCCGCCGGCCGCGACCCCCTCACCGACCTCTCCAACCGGCCGGCCTTTTTTGAGGAGGCGGACCGGGCGGTGGCCGCCGCCGGCGGGGCCCCCCTCTGCCTGGTGGCGGTGGACATCGAGCACTTCAAGCTCTTCAACGAGTGGCACGGCCGGACCGCGGGGGACCGCTTTTTGACCGAGGTGGCCGCCTGCCTGCGCGCCCTGGCCGACGCCCGCGGGGGGCTCGCCGGCTACATGGGGGACGACGACTTCTGCCTGCTGCTGCCCGACGCGCCCGAGGCGCTCGACGAGGTGGAGGCCCGGGTCTCGGAACTGGCGCGCCGCCGGGGGGGCAACGCCGGCTTTCTGCCGGCCTTCGGCGTCTGCGGGGTGGAGGGCCCCGCCCTGCCGGTGCGCACCCTGTACGACCGGGCCGCCCTGGCCATGGCCTCGGTCAAGGGCAACTACGCCCGCCGCCTCTGCCGCTACAACGAGGGGATGATGCAGCGGATGGAGGAGGAGCACCACCTCCTCTCCGAGGTGCAGCGGGGCCTGGAGCGGGGGGAGTTCACCTTCTACCTGCAGCCCAAGTGCAACATGAAGACCGGCAAGATCGTCGGGTTCGAGTCGCTGGTGCGCTGGCAGCACCCCCAGCGGGGGCTGGTGGCGCCGGGGGCCTTTATCCCGTCGCTGGAGAAAAACGGCTTTGTCACCAACCTGGACCGCGCCCTCTGGGAAGGGGTCTGCGCCAAGATGCGGGAGTGGCTCGACCGGGGGTTGCGGCCGGTGCCGGTCTCGGTCAACGTCTCCCGGGTGGACCTCTACACCGTGGACGTGGTGGCCTGCTTTCAGCAGCTCATCGAGTGCTACCAGCTGGACCCCCGCCTCATCGCCATCGAGATCACCGAGAGCGCCTACGCCGAGGAGTTCGAGATCATCACCGAGGCGGTTTCCCGGCTGCGGCGGGCGGGCTTCACCGTGCTGATGGACGACTTCGGCTCGGGCTACTCCTCCCTGAACATGCTCAAGGACGTGAACGTGGACGTCCTCAAAATCGACATGAAGTTTTTGGAGATGCGCGAGCAGAGCGCCGGCCGGGGCGCCGGCATCCTGGAGGCCATTGTGGGGATGGCGCGGCTGCTGGGGCTGCGGATGGTGGCCGAGGGGGTGGAGACCGCCGAGCAGGCGGAATTCCTGTTGGAGATCGGCTGCCAGTACGGCCAGGGCTACCACTTCGCAAAGCCCATGCCCATCGCCGAGGCGGAGGCCCTGCTGGCCGACGAGGGGAATTTCGACTACCGGGGCATCCACACCAAGCGGCTTCAGCTGCTGCAGATCCGGGAGCTGCTCAACGAAAATCTCTTCAGCGAGATCCTCCTCAACAACATCCTGGGGGGCATCGCCTTCTACGACGTCTGCGGCGACAAGGTGGAGCCGGTGCAGGTCAACGAGCAGTACTACCGGGTCACCGGCACCACCCCCGAGGGGCTGGAGGAGCGCCGCGGCCGCACCATGGAGAGCGTCTACCGGGAGGACTGGAGCATGGTGCTGGACGTCTTTCGCCGCGCCCACGAAAGCCCCCTGAACGGGGCCGAGGGCACCTTCCGCTACCTCACCGAGGGCGGGGACACCATCTGGCTGCACCTGCGCACCTTCTTTCTGCGCGAGCAGCTGGGCCACCAGCTCTACTACGGCTCGGTGAGCGACGTCAGCCGGCAAAAGCGGCAGGAGGAGCAGCTGGCCTCCTCCCAGCGGGCCCTCTCGGCGGTGGTGGGGCTGTCGGAAAACGACGAGTCCTTCATGCAGCTGGCCGAGGAGAACCGCCGCATCGCCGCCTCGATCTTTGCCCAGATGAGCCCCGGGGGGATGATCGGCGGCTACTGCGAGGAGGGGTTCCCCCTCTACTTTGCCAACCGGGAGATGGTGCGGCTGCTGGGCTACGACAGCTACGACGAGTTCGCCGCCGCCATCGGCTACCGGGTGCAAAACACCATCCACCCCGACGACCTGGCGGCGGTGATCCGGGACATTGGCCCCCACTACTACCCGGGGCTGGAGTACACCACCACCTACCGGATGCCCCGCAAGGACGGCAGCTGGTTCTGGACCCTGGACAAGGGCCGCATCATCGAGGCGGAGGACGGCCGGCTGGCCATCGTCAGCGCCTGCACCGACATCTCGCAGACCATGGCCGCCCAGCAGCGGCTGGCCGAGCGCAACACCTATTTGCTGGAGCAGAACCGGGAGCTGGACTTTCTCAACCACGCCCTGCCGGGGGCCTACCACCGCTGCGCCGACGACCCCGGGTACAGCTTCCTCTACATCAGCGACCAGTTTTTGGAGATGTTCGGCTTCACCCGGGAGGAGATCCGCGAGCGCTTTGACAACAAGTTCCTGGAGATGATCCACCCCGACGACCGCGCCCTGGTGAGCGTGGGGGGCGACTGCCTGCAGCGCGGGGCGAAGGACCACTCCATGGAGTACCGGATGTGCGGCAAGAACGGCTACCGCTGGGTCATCGACCAGAGCCGGTACATGGAGTACGAGGGCAAGCGCTTTTTCCAGGGGATGGTGGTCGACGTCACCGAGACGGTGGAGCTGCGGGACAAGATGCGGCTGCTGATGGCCCACACCCCGGAGAACATCTTCCTGCTGAAGGTGCGCGGCGGGGAGGGCAGCTGCCGGGTCATCGCCGACGGCCTCTGCCGCGACCTGGGCTGCCAGCCCGGCCAGTTTGAGCAGCTGCTGCGCACCCGCCAGTACGAGCGCTACCTGGATCCGGCCAAGCTGGACCGGCTGCGGGGAGAGCTGGCGGCGGCGGTGGCCGCGCGGGAGGAGTTTCACCGGGTGGAGCGGCTCTGTCTCCCCGGCGGGCGGCAGGTCTGGGCCTCCCTGGACGGCCGCTGCATCGAGCGGGGGGAGGGGGAGGCCACCTACTTCTGCACCAACCGCAACGTGACCGCCGTCAAGGAGAAGGAGCAGGAGCTCTGGCTGGCCGGGCAGAAGCTGGAGAGCATCCTCCGCCAGGCGGGGGTCGACAGCTGGGACTGGGACCTGCGCGCCGACGCCCTCGTCTTTTCCGCCACCTCTGACCGGGCGGTGATGGGGCAGCTGATGGGCCGCCCGGTGACGGGGGAAAACCAGCGGGTGGAGCGCTTTTCCGAGCGGCTGCTGGCCTACCCCGGCCTGCCCGAGGGGCACCGGGAGCGGCTGGCCGCCTACTTGAAGGGACTCGCCACCGGTCGCGACCGCCAGCACTTCTCCTGTGAGTTTCCCTTCACCGGGGCAAACGGGGCGCTGTTCTGGGTGCGCACCGCCGGCGAGACCATCTGCGACAAAGCGGGTCTCCCGGTGCGGGCCGTGGGCTACTACCGAAACATCACCCAGGAGAAAAACGAGTCCTTCAAGAGCAGGGAGGACCGCAAGATCCTCGAGCTGTTGCGGGGTCAGGCGGTCTACGACTTCCGCGCCAACTTGCAGCAAAACACCGTGTCGGAGGGGAAGGACAGCCGCGCGTGGCGCAGGGAGACCGGCTACCGCGGCGGCGACTGCTTGGAGGAGCTGCTGCGCTACGTGAGCGGGCAGCTGGTGCTCCCCTCCTTCCGCAAGGAGTTTGCCGCCTTCTGCGACCGGAAGCGGCTGCTGGAGTGCTACCGCCGGGGCCAGCAGATCGCCAGCATGGACTACCAGCGCCTCTACCGGGGCCGCCCCAGATGGATGCGACTGATGATCCACCTGGCCGAACTGGAGGGCTCGCCCGACGTCTTTGCCTACCTCTTCGTCATGGATATCGACCGGCAGAAACGGCAGGAGCTCAAGCTCACCCAGCTGGCGGAGATCGACGCCCTGACCGGCCTCTACAACCGGCGGGCCGCCATCCCCAAGATCGAGGCCTACCTGGCCGCCCAGCGGGAGGAGCCGGCGGCGCTGCTGATGTTTGATTTGGACAACTTCAAGCTGGCCAACGACGTCTTCGGCCACGCCTACGGCGACTCGATGATCGCCCAGAATGCCGAGCGGCTGCGGAGCTTTTTCCGGGAGGAGGACATCCTCTGCCGGGTGGGGGGCGACGAGTTTCTGGTGCTTTGCAAAAACATCCGGGAGGAGGCGGTGATCCGCAAGCTGGACACCATCGTCCGCTCGATGGTGGTCACCTACAAGACCAAGGACCACGCCATCGTCTTCTCCATCTCGGCGGGCTTTGCCATGGCGCCGGAGCAGGGGCGCACCTTTGACGAGCTCTACCAAAAGGCCGACATGGCCCTCTTCAGCGCCAAGATGGGCGGGAAGAACGCCTTCTCCAAATACCACTCCGACATGAAGTCCGTCCGCTATGAGCTGGCGGAGAAGGAGCTGCCGCCCACCCTGCACGGGGACCGGGATTGAAATGCGACCGGCAACCGCTACATCTGCCCCTATTCCGAGTCGCACCCCGCGTGGGTGCGTGGGCTGAAATTGGTCCTCAGCGTGCCGTGTGTTCTCGCTTTCGGTTCGCCCCCCGCGCAGGTGTGAGGATTGAAATTCGACCGCCGACGAGGCAGAGGACATCACCCTGTCGTCGCACCCCGTGTGGGTGCGTGGATTGAAATGGGTTCCTCGGATATCAGAGCGGGCGACGGCGCGGTCGCACCCTGCACGGGTGCGTGGATTGAAATCCTGACCGCGTGCCAGAGGAGGTCTATGCCGAGTATGTCGCCCCCCGCGCGGGGGAGTGGGGTGGAATCCTCGCTGCAACTGTCCTGCAGCAAATCTGCCGGTCGGCCCCTGCGCAGACGTGTGGATCGAAATTTTCTGCGCCGGAGCGGTGTTGTTTGCGGTGGCGGTCATCCCCACGCGGGTGCAGGGGTCAAGAGATGGCGGGAGATACCCGGCGGCGGGGATGCAGCCGCGCCCCGCACGGGCGCGAGAGGGAAAACTCCGGCTGCGACGCCATCCTGGGCAGGCGGCAGCTGTTGCGCCCTGTGGCGGCCGCGAGGAGTGAAATCTTGGCCCGGCGAGGGGGAGAGCCCGCCAGCGACAGTTTGCGGGTGGGTAGACAGAAAATGATTGCCCCTTCTCCGCCCCTGCACCCATAGGCCGTGGCATCCCATGCGGGTGTGGCGGCGGGAATGCGGCCTGGGCGAACGCCCCTTCTGCCGATTCATCGGGCCCTCTTCCCCCTGAGAAAGAAGAAAAGAGAGAGCGCCCCCGAGGGCAGGCTGCTGCCTCCCGGGGGCGCTTGTGGTTTTTCTTCTTCCTCCCGCTAAAGAGGGGACAGAGGGGGAGGAGGGATGAGACACATCCGGCCGCCCCCGCCTGACTTGGCCCGCTGTCCCCACCGAGAGAGGGGCGGCCTAGCTTTCCCTTGTCCCCCGCTCTAAAAGGGCGATGGCCGGTTAGGGGAGCAGATCGCTGGGGAGAGACGAGGGGGCGGTCCCCGCCCTGTCAGAGGGGGAGGAGAGTGCCCTCGAAGGGGAACGGGGCCGCCCTTGTTCTCCTCAATGGGCACTGCCCGAGAAAAGACGGCTTTTCGCCATCTGCTGAGCTGCTCCCCCTGGAAAAGAAGAAAAGAGAGAGCGCCCCCGAGGGCAGGTTGCTGCCTCCTGGGGGCGCTTGTGGTTTTTCTTCGCCCTCCCGCCAAAGAGGGGACAGAGGGGGAGGAGGGATGAGACACATCCGGCCGCCCCCCGCCTGGCTTGGCCCGCTGTCCCCACCGGGAGAGGGGCGGCCTGGCTTTCCCTTGTTCCCGCTCTAAAAGGGCGATGGCCGGTCAGGGGAGCAGGTCGCTGGGGAGAGACGAGGGGGTGGTCCCACGCCCTGACAGAGGGGGAGAGAGCGGTCTCTGCCGGCCGTGCCCCACCCGGTTTCGCCCCCCGCCTTTCACCGGGGGAGCGCGCCTGCCCTTTGGCACCATTCTTTCAAAAAAGAAGGTTGGCGGGCCCCGTTGAGCCGTGTCCGACAGCCGGGGAGTTCCCTCTCCGGGGAAGGGCGGGGAGCCCGTTCTCCTAAAACCATTGTCCTTTTTACTTGGGGGGAAAGCACCTCGCCTGGGAGGAGGACCCGCTGCCCCGCCTGAGGTGTGCGCTAAAGACAGCGCCGCTTCAGGGGGGGAGAGGTCCCCCAGTTGTGCGGGTTTCCTGCTATCCCTCCCGCCAGGCGGCCTCCCGCTGGGCCAGGGCCTGCCAGAGCGCCTCCCCCTGCTCGGGGTGGTCGATGAGGTCGCTGTAAGTGATGAAGTAGACGGTGTTTCCCCGCCGGGCAGCGCACTCGAACCCGGAGCAGTAGGCCTCGTCAAAGCCGGGGGCCTGCACCGCAGCAAAGGCGCTGGGATCTCGGGCAAAGGGCGCTTCGGCCAGCAGCAGGGGGAGGAGGGCCCGGGCCTCCTTTTCGCTCCCCAGGCGGTAGACCTGCTGGTAGAGCCAGGGGCTCTGCTCCCCCTCCCGCAAAAATTCGCGGGTCTGCCACTGCTCGGCTTGCAGGGAGCGGGTGTGGGAGAGGGTGCTCTCGCCCCCCTTCACCGGCAGGGCGGTGCGCTCCCCCCGGTGGCCCAGGTCGCCCAGCAGCAGATAGGGCCCCTGGGGGGTCTGGGGCAGGGGAGCGGGGCGGCCGGCCGCCCACTGGACGGCAGCCAGGCAGGCAAAGGCGGCGCAGCCGGCCAGCAGCGCCCCGCGAATGGCCCGGTAGAGCCGCTGCCGCCTGCCCGGCGCGTGGTCCAGGGGGATCCCCCGGCGCAGCCGCCGGTAGAGAAGGCCGGTGCGCACCTGGCCGCAGAGCAGGGCAACCAGTTCCCGCAGCAGAAAGAGGGCGAGGGCCGCCACCAGGGCGGTTTCGGTCACCCAGGCCAGCCGCAGAGAGACCGCCCACCGGCCCAGGGCGCTGCCGACGCCGCCAAAGAGGGCGGCCCCCATCGCCAATTGCAGGGCAGCCAGCAGCAGAAAGGGCAGCCAGCCCAACAGGTAGTTTCGCCGCAGGGCCTTCAGGGTGTCGGCCTGCTGGCGGGAGTCGCTGTAAAGCTCGGGTGCGTCGCTGCCCTCGGGGGCGCAAAAGACGTTCACCAGCCCGCCCCGGCTCACAAAGCGCCAGCCGCAGGCCTCGTAGAGGGAGCGCTGCTCCTCGGGCAGCTCGCTGCTCTCGTCAAAGACCCCGGGGCAGGAGAGCTCCACCCGGTAGCGCAGCCGGGCGGGCTCCCCCCGGCGAAAGCGGCTCAGCCAGGCCCCCCGCTTCTCCAACAGCCAGCCGCGGGCCGCCATCTCGGCGTAAAACTGCTCATTTTCCCCCAGGGCGTAGTCCCCGGGGTGAAACCGGTATCGCCTCTTCACTGGCACCCCTCCAATCCCGCTCCGTCCTCCACCATCTGTTTGAGCCGCCGGTACTCGCCCACCAGGGCCTGGCGTCCGGCGGGGGTCAGGGCGTAGACCTTTCGCCGCTCCCCCTCGGCCGTCAGGGCGATGAGCCCCTCCTTTTTCATCCGCGCCAGCAGCCCGTAAAGGGTGCCCGGCCCCATCTCCAACCGCCCGCCCGAGAGGGCGCGCACCCGCTGCATGACGGCGTAGCCGTGACCCGGCTCGGCCAGGGCCAGCAGGGCGTAGTACATGGCCTCGCTCATGGGCTGTGTCTCGGACACCGCGCTCCCCCCTCTCCAACTATTACGCGACGCGATATATCGCCTAATAGAATGATAGCAGAGATCGCCGCCCCTGGCAATAGGGAGGGGCGGGTTCAGGGAGAAGAGGGAAAAGCCCCTTCGCGCCCTCGACACCCTGCAAAGGGGGGAGGGCAGGGGCGCGAAAATTTCCACTGTCCTCCGCTTTCCCTGCCACGGAGATGCAGAGCCCATATGTTTCCCTCTGCTGGCAGGCAGGGCAGGGGGCGCGGCTCCCCAACGCCGCTTTCCACCTCTTCTGACTGTGCGGGCGGCTTCTATTCCGGTTCGGCGCTCCCCTTTCAAGGAAACAGGCGGGGATGTCGCCCAGAGGGGGACGCGCTCACTCCCGGACCGCCGTTTTTCTCTGCGGGTGCTCCCCGACAGCAGTCATCCGAAAGGGGAGGCTGTCGAGAGGCCCCGTGCCCTCTCCACTCCTCCCCAGCTATCCCCATACGGGCGCTCTCCCCACCAGTTCCCCCCAAAAAAGAAACAGACAGGCTGTATCCCAGTCCGTCTGTCCCTTGGAAAAGTCTACCGTTCAGCGCCTTCCTCCAGCAGGTAGACGTCCTTGCTGGACTGGTGGGCGGTGTGGGCGTAGAAGGAGGATGACCCCGCCGTAAAAGACCAGCGGCGCCACCCAGGAGCCGGTCCAGTCGAAGAGGGCGCCGAAGAGCAGCGGCCCCACCGCCGAGAGGGGGTAGCCCGCCGACTGGGCCATCCCCATACGGGCGCTCTCCCCACCAGTCCCCCCCCCCAAAAAAAACAGACAGGCCGTCTCCGACCCGTCTGTCCCTTGGAAAAGCCTACCGTTCAGCGCCCCCGTCCAGCAGGTAGACGTCCTTGCTGGACTGGTGGGCGGTGTAGGCGTAGAGGAGGATGACCCCGCCGTAAAAGACCAGCGGCGCGACCCAGGAGCCGGTCCAGTCGAAGAGGGCGCCGAAGAGCAGCGGCCCCACCGCCGAGAGGAGGTAGCCCGCCGACTGGGCCATCCCCGAGATGGCGGCGGTCTCCTCCCCGCCCCGGCAGCGGCAGACGAAGAAGGAGAGGGCCAGGCTGAGGGAGGCGGTCTGGGCAAACCCCAGGCAGAGCAGGCAGGGCGTCAGCACCCAGAGCCCCCGCCCGAAGCAGAGCCCCAAAAAGCCCACCGCAAAGAGGGCGGTGACGGTGTCGGCGATCCGCCGCTGGTCCCGCTGCCGGTCGGCCAGCAGGGGGATGAAGAAGGCCGCGGGCAGCCCCACCAACTGCATGGCCGTCAGCAGCCCGCCCGACTGCTCCACCGTCACCCCCCGCCCCAG
Organism: Acetanaerobacterium sp. MSJ-12; assembly: GCF_018917875.1. Lineage (NCBI taxonomy): Bacteria > Bacillati > Bacillota > Clostridia > Eubacteriales > Oscillospiraceae > Acetanaerobacterium > Acetanaerobacterium sp. MSJ-12. The sequence continues at coordinate 241,972 of NZ_JAHLPK010000005.1, forward strand.
GAGGATGGAGGGCAGCCAGGCGATGATGGCGTAGAAGAGGAGGGACTGGCTGCCCATGCAGAGGGTGATCTTCCAGGCCAGGGGGTCGCGGAGCATCCGCCGGAAGAGGTCGCCCCCGCCGGCGCCCTGCTGGTCCGCGCTCCCCTTCAGCTGGGGCAGCCAGAGGAGGGTGGCGGGCACTGCCAGCACCAGCAGCGAGGCCAGGGCGTTTTTCCAGCCCAGCCCCAGCCCGGCGGCCAGGGGGACGCTGACCCCCGAGCCCGCGGCGGCAAAGACCGACATGGCGGTGGTGTAGACGCTCATCATGGTGCCCGCGCGGGTGGGGAAGTCCTCTTTAATGATGCTGGGGATCAGCACGTTGCTCACCGCGATGCCCGAGCCGATGAGGAGGGTGCCCAGATAGAGCCCCCAGACCCCGCAGTAGGAGCGGATGACCAGCCCGGCCACGGTGGCCACCATCCCCCCAAAGACGGCCTGGGGCCCGCCGAACCGGCGGCCGAGGCGGCTGACAAAGGGGGAGACCAACCCGAAGCAGAGCAGGGGCAGGGTGGTGATCATCCCCGTCCAGGTGCCCGAGAGGCCGGTGTCCCCCTGGATGGTGGGCACCAGCGGCCCCACCGAGGTGATGGGGGCGCGCAGGTTGCAGGCGATGAGGACGATGCCCAGGACCAGCAGGCTCTGTTTGCGCTTGTCGTTCAAGAGAGATCCGCTCCTTTTTTCCAAAAATATCCCTTTCATTCTAGCACAGAGCGGCCCCCGAGGGGACAGCCTGTGCAAAAAAACGACAAAAATATTTCCTTCCTCCTTGCCATTGTCGCCGCCAGGCGGTAAGATGGGACAACACACCCCAAAAGGGGAGGAGGAGGAGACGGCTATGGAGGTAGAGGTGAGGCGGTTTCGGGAGGAGGACCTGCCGGCGGTGCACCGGCTGATCCTGCGGGCCCTGCGGGAGGTCAACGCCCGGGATTACCCCCCCGCGCGCATCGAGGAGATGGCCGCCGGCCTGAGCCCCGACACCCTGCGGGAGCGGGCCCGCCAGGGGCACAGCTATGTGGCCTGCTTGGGCGGGCGGCCGGTGGGCTGCGGCACCATCGCCCCCTACTGGGGCAGTGTGCGGGAGAGCATCCTCCTCACCGTCTTTGTCTCCCCGGAGGTGCAGGGCCGCGGGGTGGGGCGGGCGATCATCCGGGCGCTGGAGGGGGACGTCTACTTCCTGCGCGCCCAGCGGGTGGAGGTGCCCGCCTCCCTCACCGCCTGGCCCTTCTACCAGAAGATGGGCTACCGCTTCAAGGGCGGGGCCATGCAGGTGGACGAGGGGGGCTGCGTGCGGATGGAGAAGTTCCCCCCGCAAGGGAGGGGGGAAGGGCGGTGAGGCCGATCTCCATCTTAAATGCCACCGAGGGGAACCTGCAAAACCTCTCCCTGGACATCCCGCGGGAGAAGCTGGTGGTCCTCACCGGGCCCTCGGGTGCGGGCAAGTCGACTTTGGCCGTCGATCTGCTCCACCGGGAGTGCCAGCGCCAGTATCTGGAGGCCATGGCCCTTCAGGGGATCGCCAAGCCGGGGGTGGAGCGGGTGAGCGGCACCTGCCCGGCGGTGCTCATCGCCCCCCGCACCGGCACCGCCGGGCCCCGCTCCACCCTGGGGACGGCCACCGGCATCTACACCGACCTGCGGATGCTCTTTGAAAAGCTGGCCTGCCAGCCCTGCCCCCACTGCGGTCAGACCATCCGCCCGGCCCTCTACCCCCAGGAGGTGGAGCGGGTGGGGGACGAGTACCACAGTCATCTCCTCTGTCCCCACTGCGGCCGGCGGGTGCGGCTGCTGGGGCGCAGCGACTACTCCCACAACACCGAGGCGGGGGCCTGCGAGGGCTGCCGGGGGCTGGGGGTCTCGCTGCAGCCCGACCTGGGGCGGCTGCTGCGGGAGGACCGCGCCCTGGAGGAGGGGGCGGTGGCCCCCTGGGAGGGGCGCTACGGCGAGTACCAGGCCCAGCGGTTTGGCCGGGCGGCCCAGCGCCTGCACATCCCCCTGAAGGAGGGGACCCCCCTCTCCGCCTACACTCCCCGGCAGCGGGCCCTCCTCTTGGAGGGGGACGGGAAGGGGGGCGATTTTGAGGGGGTGCTCCCCAACCTCTGGCGGCGCTACGCCGAAAAGAAGGGGGCCGCCTCCCGGCTGGAGGGGTACTTCACCCGCCAGACCTGCCCGGCCTGCGGCGGCGAGCGGCTGAAATCGGCCCCCCGCCGCGCCACCTTGGGGGGGATGCGGCTGCCCCAGTTGGCGGGCCTCTCCCTGGCCCGGCTGGCCGGGTGGCTGGCAGCGCTCGGCGGCCAACTGGAAGGCCCCGAGCGGGCCCTGGCCGCCCCCTACCTGCGGGACCTGGGGACCAAGCTGGGGCGGCTCGAGCGGCTGGGGCTGGGCTACCTGACCCTGGAGAGGCCCTCCGCCACCCTCTCGGGGGGCGAGAGCCAGCGCGTCCGCCTGGCCGCCGCCCTGGCCGCCGAGATCACCGGCATCCTCTACATCTTGGACGAGCCCACCGCCGGGCTGCACCCGGCGGATACGGCCGGTCTCATCGCCGCCCTGCGGGAGCTGCGGGACGGGGGGAACACCGTCCTGGTCATCGAGCACGACCTGGAGGTGATGGCCGCCGCCGACTGGGTCGTCGACCTGGGGCCCGGGGCCGGGCGGCAGGGCGGGCGGCTCTGCGGCGTGGGTCCCCTGGAGCGGCTGCGGGGGATCGAGGGCTCCCCCACCGGCCGCTGGCTGCGGGCCGCCCACGGCCCCCCAC